>NZ_JBQILM010000003.1:0-93299 GCF_056797215.1 Evtepia sp. | reverse complement strand
AGAGAGGCAGCATGCATATCCTGTACCGCAACATTCAGCTGGTTGAAGCTATCGGAAGTATCGCCAATCTGAAGGGTCAGACCCTTACCTAGAACCATGGGAGCGGGCTTGCCCTTCGCGGCAGCGCGGACAGTGACGGTATCTCCATCCTCGTTGATCTCGGAACCGCTGATCTTAGCCTGGAGATTGGTCGCTGCATCATCACCACCCTTGGTAAACTGAACGTACTTGACCTCGTCAGTATCGCTCTTGCCTTCCAGGTCCTCGGTGAATACATACTTTGTGCCGTCGATGTTCAGGGTGTTGCCCTCGGCCACCTTATCGTTCTCAATCTTGATGTTTGTGCCAATTTGTTTCTCAGCGGTGGCAGGTGTCTGGCCGGAGATTACAGCAGCCACATCAGCATAGGTCTTAAGTGCCTTGGTGGTATCAGTAGTAGCAGCAATCTGGTCGATGTGGATGGTAGTACCATTGACAGAAGAAATCTTCCACTGGCGGCCATTGGCAGCACCCACAGTTCCATCAGCGTTTACAGCCTTGCCTGTGATTGTAGCTTGTTTGGACAATAAATCAACTGCCATGTGAATGCGCTCAGCTTCGGTCTTGCCCGCTTTGACATCAATCTTAGTGGCACCCGCAGCAGCAACTGCGGCATCAAAAGCAGTCTGTTCGGTGGTATCCAGCGCCTTGGTCTGGAACATATATGTCTGACCGTCAATGGTCAGTGTATTGCCATGCCCCACAAGGCTGGAAATGTCAATGTCCACACCAGCGAAGGTGCTGGGGCTCTTAGCCACAGCGTAGTCCACCTTGGTAGTGTCGTGGATCACATCGCCGGTAATTAGAGAGTCAGCAGAACCGCTAGCAACCTTCTTGACACCCTGGCCAATCGCATCATTGATGGCCTTAGCCTGAGCCTCGGTAAACTCAGGGGGCGGTGTACCCGTTCCAACCTTGTATGCACCTGCCGAATCAAAGTGACCAGCATAGGTGAACGTAAGCTCACCCGCACCACCGGCAGTAACTTCAAAGACAAAATCGCCAATCTTAACAGAGTCAGCACCTGCACCTGCACCTGCGGTACCATCAGCCTTTTTCACTGCAATGTCGCTAGTAAGCAAAGCATTTTTTGCAGCAGTAGCAACATCAGTCGCGGTCTTGGCACCGGCAGCCCCCAAGTCGGCAGTAATATTCTTGCCCAGAACATTGAACTTCAGGGTCTGGTTTGCCGCAGTGGTCGTCCCGGCCAAAGTACCAAAATCAACAGTAAACTTGGGCGGGGTCTGGGTAGTAACACCGCTTACCTCTTTGTGCAGGTTCGCATTGTCCAGAGCCAAATCAGAGCCAGCAATCTTGCCGTCGCTGGCCGCCACAAAAGAAGCCTCAGAGAAGCTAAATGCATCCTTGTTCAGCCCCAGAGTACCGTCCAACAGGTTGATGCCGTTGAAGTTGGAGCTATCGGCGATGCGGTTGATTTCCTTCAGCAGCTGGTCCACTTCCTTCTGCATCTGGGCACGGTCGGTGGTGTTGTCATAGGTGCCGTTGGCGGACTGGGTGGCCAGCTCCACCATACGGTTGAGCATATCATGGACTTCGGTGAGAGCGCCCTCAGCGGTCTGCACCAGGGAAATACCGTCCTTGGCGTTCTTCTGTGCGGTTTCCAGACCGGTGATCTGGGCACGCATCTTTTCGGAAATGGCCAGGCCGGCAGCGTCGTCACCGGCGCGGTTGATCTTGTAACCAGAGGACAGCTTTTCCAGGTTCTTCTTCATCGCAGACACGTTGTTGGTGTAGTTGCGATAGGCACTCATAGCCATAATATTGTGTTGAATACGCATAGATAAATCTCCTTATCCAAATTGTTTAATGTGCTGCGGCATATCCTTTGCCGCCGCACAGGTCGTGGTGCGTTTCCGCCCTGGGTATCTGGCCAGACTGCCCAGGGGTTCCCCGCGCGTACATTGATTTCCACCGGCCCGCGGACCGGGAGAAACCCGAGGGACACAGGGCTCCTCCCCTGTGTTCATTAACTATATCGGCCCCATTTGTGCAAAATTAAGGCTTTGGCGTAAAAATTTCCGGGGATGGGTGGGCATACATAAAAATAAGGGTACAGCTTATCAACAACTGTACCCTTATCTCTAACGATAACTGTGTAGCCGAAACCATTCAGGCATTTTCCGGCGCGTTCTTCAAGAATGCCTCCAAGCGGTCCGCCCCGGCTTTGATGTTCTCCATGGCCACGGCAAAGGACCAGCGGACGTAGTGGGGGGCGCCAAAGCCGGTGCAGGGCACCACCGCCACCTGTCCCTTTTCCAAAAAGACCTGGGCAAAGTCGTCGGCGTTGTGAATTTCCACCCCGTAGAGGGTCTTGCCAATGAGCGCCTCAATGCTCATGAGCATGTAAAAGGTGGCCTCGGAGCGCACGGCGTGGACGCCAGGGATGGCGCTCAGCCGCCCGTAGAGGTAGTCCCGCCGCTCCTCAAAGGTACGGCGCATGGACTCGATCTCGTCCTGGGGGCCGGAGAAGGCCTCCACCGCCGCCGCCTGGGAGACAGCGCTGGTGCCGGAGACACAGTGGCTGAGATAGTTGCTCATCACCTTGATGATCTTCTCATCCGCCGCGGCAAAGCCGATGCGCCAGCCGGTCATGGCGTAGGACTTGGAGACGCCGTTGACCAGGATGGTATGGGCCTTTACGTCCTCCCCCAGGGAGGGGAAGGAGACAAATTCCCGGCCGTCAAAGGTGAGCTTGCCATAGATTTCGTCGGCAATGACATAAATGTCCTCCTCCACACAGACCTTGGCAATGGCCTCTAGGGCGGGGCGGTCGTACATCATCCCTGTGGGGTTGCTGGGGGTGTTGAAAATCAGGGCCTTGGTCTTGGGGGTGATGGCTGCCTTCAACTGTTGGGGGCTCATCTGGAAGCCGGAGGCCTCCGTGGTCTCCACCACCACAGGAACGCCGCCTACCATCTTAATCAGCTCGTAGTAGCTCACCCAGTAGGGGGCGGGGAGGATTACCTCGTCCCCTGGGTCCACCAGGGTTTTCAGCACCACGTAGAGAATGTGCTTGGCCCCGGCGTTGGCGGCAATCTCCTGGGGCTGGTAGGACACCCCCCAGTCCTCCTTCATCCGCTGGCAAATCGCCTCCCGGAGCTCCAAGGTGCCGGGGGTGGGGGTGTATTTGGTCTGGTTATTTTGAATGGCGCGGATACCCGCCGCCTTAATGTGCTCCGGGGTGGGGAAGTCCGGCTCCCCTACGCTAAACCCAATGACATCCAAGCCCTGGGCGCGCATCTCTTTGAACAGGGTGTCAATGGCTATCGTGGTAGACGCCTGGACGGATGTTGCCAATTTTGATAACTCTTTCATTACGGTGGCCTCCTTATATCAGTGACGTCTTTCGACGTTTTGTCAACAAATTATTATTTCTCTACTTTTTATAAAAATATTTTCCCATGTATCCTCTCAAATGTCAGTGGAAACGGCGCCATCGTGGTATTCACAAACGCCCCGGAAAAAAAGAGCCTATACAGGCCAATGGAAACAATGGTATCCCCTCTATGGGATATCTTCCGGTGAAACATTATAGTTTCAAACTTGCAGATTTGCAACCCCATGTTTCAAATTTTTTGCGATTTTGCATCTTTTTTTCCCCAATCCTGCGTCCCTCCCCCCGCCACGCTTCCCGGCGTGGAAAGAGGCTTGACCTTTTTCCCTCCTTGTGATATCATATTGATATCAACTAATAAAGGAGTCCGAACGCTATGAAAGATCAAGCAACGGAAAAGCTCTTGACCTCCCGGCAAAACGGGATGCCGGTGCTGCTGGGCGTGATCGCCCTCTACGTTATCACCTTCGTCATCAACACGATTCTCTATCCTTACAGCATACTCTCCACCGTCTTTGTCCTGCTCTCCGTCCTGGGCACCTTCCTGCTGGCAGGGTTAAAGGTCCTCAAGCCCCAGGAAGCCGTGGTGCTGACCCTCTTTGGCAACTATGTGGGCACCCTCCGGGGGCCGGGCTTCTTTGCGGTGAACCCCCTATGCACCGCCTTCAACCCCGCCTCCAACACCAAGCTCTCCCAGAGCGGGGAGAGCGGCGGCAAGGTCAAAACCATCTCTGGCAGCTCCAAACGCATCTCCCTGAAAAACATGACCCTCAACAATGGCCGGCAGAAAATCAACGACTGCCTGGGCAACCCGGTGGAAATCGCCATCGCCGTGATCTGGCGGGTCAGCGACACCGCCAAGGCGGTATTCAATGTGGACAACTACATGGAATACCTCTCCCTCCAATGCGACAGCGCCCTGCGGAACATCGTGCGCATCTACCCCTACGACTCCGCCCCCAACGTGGACACCACCGGGGACGGCCAGGCCGACGAGGGCAGCTTGCAGGGTTCCAGCGAGGTGGTGGCCCAGCGCATCCGGGACGAAATCCAATCCAAAGTGGCAGACGCGGGGCTGGAAATCGTGGACGCACGAATCACCTACCTGGCCTACGCCCCCGAAATCGCCGCCGCCATGCTCCAACGCCAGCAGGCCCAGGCCGTCATTGACGCCCGGACCATGATCGTGGACAGCGCCGTGGGTATGGTGGAAATGGCCCTGGACCGGCTCCGGGAGAACCAGGTGGTGGAACTGGATGAGGAGCGCAAAGCCGCCATGGTGTCTAACCTCCTGGTGGTGCTGTGCGGCAACCGGGACGCCCAGCCTGTGGTAAACTCCGGCAGCCTCTATTAAAAAGCCTATGGCAGAGAAGAAACAAATCCCCCTCCGGGTCTCCGCGGAGCTCTACGCAGCCATCGCCGCCTGGGCCGAGGACGACTTCCGTTCCGTCAACGGGCAGATCGAATACCTGCTCACAGAGTGCGTCCGGCAGCGGAAGAAGAACGGTTCGCCGGTGCCCAAGGAGCTGGATGTGCCGCCGAAGTTGGATATTTCCTAGGCGTAATAACTCAACCAAATGATACAGACAATGGAAAGGGAATTGGGCTTGACGATTGCGCAGGCTATGGCTGCACTGAAAATCCCGGAAGGTAAGCGGCAGAAATATTTGAATTTACTGGAACAGTAATCATGAGGAAAAGGCCAGGAGCCGTGCTCCTGGCCTTTTCCTATTTCAAACTCTTTTTCCCATAAACCTCTGCTCGCGGGCATCCCCGCTGAGCTCCACTGTATCAACTCTCCCCGGCGGGAGGGGCGTTACGTCCCCCTGCTTGGCCTGGCCTGAACCGGCCTGGGTATACAGCAGCTCCGCCAAACGCCGCTTTGCTGTGGCGTAAGCGTCCCCTAGCTTATGGCGCTCCTGCATATAGTGTTCAAAGTCATAGGCACTGAACCCATGTTGTTCGCAATAGGAGTCCACCCGCTCCCGCCACTGTTCCCTTCCCGTTTCCAGGCGCTGCATCATGCCAGTGGCTTCGGCAGCGAAGTTCTCCCTGGTATACGCCGGTTGGTCCTGGTACTGAAACGCCGCATACCCACCCTGGCCGGTTTTTTCCAAATAGGCGGCATACTGTTTCTGACCACTGGCATAGCGGTTCATCTGTTCCACAAGGGCGGTAATATCCTGGTCTACCGTGGCCAATTCCTGTTCCAGAGTGGCCACCTGCCGGGACTGGCTGTTCATCCAGCCCCCTTCCTCCAAGGCATTGGTCTCCCCCTGGGCTTTGGCCAATTCCGCGGAAAGGGCACCCTGGCGGTTGCTTAGGGCCTGGAACTCCTCTAGGTACGCATTCTGGGTGTGCAACTGCTCCTCATAGGAGCGTTGGCGGGAGCATAACCCTTGATAGCCTGGCAATGCCGCCTCAATGTCCTCATCCCGCTGCTGATCCAGCCGCTCCTTGGCCGCCAGCAGCGCTTTCTGGGCAGCTTCCAGGGAAGCGTTGTCCCCGGCTTTATTCAGCATATCGGCCAAACGTCCCATAGGCTGAGCCCGTTGGGCTGCGTACATGCCACTGTTGTACGGAGTTTGAACCGTTCCAACTCTCATTGGTGGTCCCCCTTTCTCCCTTCTGTATATGTATGTTATCGGAAAAACGTGGGGAAAACTTAAACAGAGAGGCAACAGGCGCTATTTTTTCTTCCGCCGCTCATGGCCCCCGCTGTTCTTTTGATACAGGACATACAAGCCGTCCAGGATCAAATTCTCGTCATAGACAATGGACCGCTTACAGTACTTCCGGATCAGCTCCGCCTGGCTGCCAGTCATGACCACCGCCGACGCCGGTTTCGCGGCCTCCTCCATGCGCTGGATCACGCTGTCGATCATCCCGGCGTTGCCGTAGAGGGCCCCCGCCCGCATGGCCTCAATGGTGCTCCGCCCCAGGATGGAGGTGGGCTCCTCCAAGGCAATGTGGGGCAGCTCCGCCGCCCGGCCGGAAAGGGCCTCCACAGCGATGCGTACCCCTGGGATGATCACGCAGCCCTCAAAGGTGTTCTTGCTCAAATAAGAGATGGTGGTGGCGGTGCCCATGTCAATGACGATGATGGGGGCGGGGTAGCGCTGAAGGGCCGCCACAGCGGAGGCCACAATATCCGCCCCCAACTGGTTCTGGATCTCCGCGATGATGTTCATCCCCGTTTTCATCCCCGGGCCCACAATCATGGGCTCCCGGCCGGTGAGCTGCCTGGCCGCCCCCGCCAGGGCGGAGGTCATCGGCGGGACCACGCTGGACAGCACCACCCCGGTGACAGAGCGGATATCCGCCTGGTACAGGCGAAAAATATCCAGCAGGTCAATGGCCAACTGGTCCTGGGTCTTGTTCTTATCCGTCTTGATGGACCCGCGGAAATATAACGTCCCCTCTGGAGAGAACAGCCCGGCGGTCATTACGGTGTTCCCGGTGTCTATGGCTAAGATCATGGTCCCTCCCCCTTCCCTTTCGTTGTGCTTGGATAGCCTTACTATTATAGGGAAGGGGGAGAAAAAAATCAAGCTTTTTTTGTGGCTGGCAGTGGGATTCCCCTCACAGGATGATGCAGATCAACCCGCCAGAGCCCTCGTTGATGATCTTCTCCAGGGTCTGCTGCATCTTCTGCCGGGCGTCCTCGGGCATGTGTTTCAGCTTGCTGGCCAAATCCTCGTTGATGAGCTCATGGAAGGAGCGGCCAAAGATATTGGACTGCCAGATTTTCTCCGGCTCCCCCTCGAACTCCCGGAGGAGGAAGTCCAGCATATCCTCCGACTGCTTCTCGCTGCCCACAATGGGGGAGACCTCCGCCTGTATATCCGCCCGGATCATGTGGATACTGGGGGCCTTGGCCCGGAGGCGGACCCCATAGCGGCCCCCCTGCTTGATGATCTCCGGCTCCTCCAACTCTAGCTCCCCGGCGTCGGGGATGACGATGCCGTAGCCGGTGGCCCGGACCTCCTCCATGGCGGCGGCCACCTTCTCATACTCTGCCTTCAAGCCGGAGAGGCCGGAGAGGAGCTTCATCAGCTCCCCATCGTCCCGGATGGGGAAGCCCGTCTGCTGGGCCATGGTCTCATAGAAGAGGCTCCGGGGCAACTCCAACCGGGCGGCGCAGCAGCCGCTGCCCAGCTGCATGGCCGTAACGTTGGCAGCACTGAGGCGCTCACACTGGCCCATCGCCTCCACCACCGGCTTCACATCCCGGATCCGCCGCAGGCCCCCCATGGACGCCCGGATGGCCTCGTACACGTCCTCCTTCACCGGATGGCCCACCGGGAGGGCGTCCACCCAATCGGGGAGGAAGAGCTGCAGCTCCTCCACGGGGAACTCGTACAAAACCGAGCGGATGATCTCCGACACCGCCCGCTGGCTCAGCTCCAAGCAGCTTGCGGCAATGCAGGTCACGTCGTAGGCCTCCGCCAGCTCCGCCCGAAGGGCCTGGGCGGCGTCGGACTCCGGACGGGCGGAATTCAAGAGAATCAAGAAGGGTTTCCCCAGCTCCTTCAGCTCCGAAATCACCCGCTCCTCCGCCTCGATATAGGCGTCCCTTGGCAGGTCCGTCACCGTACCGTCGGTGGTCACCACCACACCGATGGTGGAGTGCTCCGCAATGACCTTCCGGGTGCCGATCTCCGCCGCCTCCGCCATGGGGATTTCCTCCGGGAACCAGGGGGTGCGGACCATCCGGGGCTCGTCGTCCTCCAATTGTCCCACCGCGCCAGGGACCATATAGCCCACGCAGTCGATGAGGCGCACGGAGAAGGCGCCGCCCCCCTCCATGTCCACCTGCACCGCCTCCTCCGGCACAAACTTGGGCTCCGCGGTCATGATGGTCCGGCCTGAGCCGCTCTGGGGCAGCTCATCCTTGGCCCGCTCCCGGCGGTAATTGTCCGGGATGTTGGGCAGCACCATGGTCTCCATGAAGCGCTGGATGAAGGTGGATTTCCCCGTCCGGGCCGGCCCCACCACGCCGATGTAGATGTCCCCCGCCGTGCGGGTGGCGATGTCCTGGTAGATGCTTGTCAGGGTATTCATAGCAATTCCTCCGTTGCGTTGGATTCTGGCTTGCTATTATGTCTATGTATCCCCCTGGGGGGATAGACCACCCAGGTAAAAGGACGCAAAAACCGACAGCATCCCCCTATAATTTTGTTCAATGCTACGAAAGCGCCGGGCTTTACATAGATTTAACAAAAAGCCCCGTTTAGATTTAACGTTGCTTTTTTATAGTATCCCTGTAATGTCTTTGGCTGTGTGCATGTTCCCTCATGCCAAAACGCCAAGCCGATTGTTTGAGAGAGAAAAGTAAGGAGTGTGAATCAATCTGGACGTTTCCAATGTCATTGCGCTGCTCAGCGGCGTGGCCCTGTTCCTCTTCGGCATGTCCCTGATGGGCGAGGGCCTAAAAAAAGTGGCGGGCAGTAAGCTGGAACTGGTATTGTACAAGCTCTCCGGCAGCCCCGTGAAGGGGGTTTTGCTGGGCACCGGCGTCACCGCCATCATCCAGTCCTCCTCTGCCACCTCCGTGATGGTGGTGGGTTTTGTCAACTCCGGGGTGATGAAGGTCAACCAGGCCATCGGCATCATCCTGGGGGCCATTCTGGGCACCAGCGTCACCGGCTGGATCATCTGCCTCTCCGCCTTGGAGGGGGGGGCTGGCTGGGTGTCGCTGCTCTCCACCTCCACCCTCACGGGGATCGTGGCGGTGGTGGGCATCATCCTGCGTATGGCCGCCAAAAAACAGAGCCATGTCCATGTGGGCGGCATCCTCATGGGCTTCGCGGTGCTGATGTTCGGCATGTCCGCCATGAGCGACGCCGTATCCCCCTTGCAGGAGAGTGAGGCTTTCCTGCGCCTGCTCACCGCCTTTTCCAACCCCGTTCTGGGCATCCTGGTGGGTCTGGTCTTTACCTGTGTGCTGCAAAGCGCCTCCGCCGCTGTGGGTATCTTGCAGGCCCTGGCGGCCACCGGGGTGGTCAGCTTTTCCGTGGCCTTCCCCCTCATCATGGGCATCGCCATCGGCGCGGCCATGCCGGTGCTGCTGTCCTCCCTGGGGGCCAATGTCAACGGCAAACGCACCGCTTTCACCTACCTGCTCATTGACGTGCTGGGGGCGGTGATCTGGGGTATCCTCTTTTACGGGGCCAACGCCTTCCTCCACTTCCCCTTCATGGACACCAGCCTGAACACCGTGGGCATCGCCTTTGTAAACACCCTCTTCCGTCTGGCCACGGTGCTGGTGCTGACCCCCTTCATCGGCCTGTTGGAAAAGCAGATCTGCCGCATCTTCCCCGACCAGGAGGGCGGCCGGGAACAGGAGGACTTCGCCCGCCTGGAAGCCCGCTTCGTGGAGCACCCCGCCCTGGCCATTGAGCAGAGCCGGGAGGCCCTACACAACATGGCCTTGGAGGCCAAGGCCAACCTGGAAGACGCCTATTACCTCATCGGCAGCTTCAATGAAAAGTCCTACCGTATGGTGGAACAGCGGGAGGACGTGGTGGACAAGTACGAGGACAAGCTGGGCAGCTACCTCATTAAAATCACCGGCAAGGAGCTCAGCGACCAGCAGAACCGGGACGTCACCAAGTTCCTCCACGCCATCGGGGACGTGGAACGCATCGCCGACCACGCCATGAACATCGCCGAATGCGCCAAGGAAATCCATGAAAAGCACATTGCTTTCTCCCCCGCCGCCACCAAGGAGCTGCAAGTGATGTTCTCCGCTGTAAACGAGATCACCCACAACGCCATCATCGCTTTCACCAGCGGCGATATGGAGCTGGCCTACCGTATCGAACCCCTGGAAGAGCTCATCGACAACCTCTGCGACGAGATGAAGCTCCACCACGTGGACCGGCTCCAACGGGGGGTGTGTACCCTTGACCAGGGCTTTGTGTTCAACGACCTGCTCACCAACTATGAGCGGGTGGCGGACCACTGCTCCAACCTGGCTGTGGGCATGATCGAGCTGGAATCCGCCTCCTTTGACACCCACGAGTATATCACCAGCCTAAAGGCCCTGCGCTCCCACAGCTTTGACCAATACTATGCGGAGTACAGCAACCGTTTCTTCCTGCCTGTGGAGTGATTCCCCACAGCCACGCAGTTCTAAAAGGAGGACTTTGTTATGAACCTGGAAGCATTGCAGAAAAACCTAGAGGAGCGGGGATTCACCTACCTCTACTTCCCCACC
Source organism: Evtepia sp. (assembly GCF_056797215.1). Classification (NCBI taxonomy): domain Bacteria; kingdom Bacillati; phylum Bacillota; class Clostridia; order Eubacteriales; genus Evtepia; species Evtepia sp. The sequence continues at coordinate 82,683 of NZ_JBQILM010000003.1, read as the reverse complement.
GCCCAGGAGGCCGCCGACTATCTGGTGGACACCCTCCACGGCAAGACCATCGGCATGGGCGGCAGTATGACCTTGGAGGCCCTGGGCATCTATGAACGCCTTCAGGCAGACAACCAGGTCGCTTGGCACGCCAAGGTCCCTGGACCGGAAACCTTAGCCCAAGCCGCCGCTGCCCAGGTGTACCTTTCCAGTGTCAACGGCATTGCGGAAACCGGAGAGCTCATCAATATCGACGGCACCGGCAACCGCATCTCCGCCGCCACCTCCGCCAAGGAGGCGGTCTATTACATCGCCGGGGTGAACAAGGTTGCGGAAACCTTTGACAAAGCCCTCTGGCGGGCCCGGAATGTGGCCAGCCCCCTGAATGCCCGCCGTCTGGGCCGCAAGACCCCCTGCGCCCTGAAGGAGCTGAAATGCTACGACTGTAAGAGTCCGGAGCGGATTTGCCGGGAGCTCAATGTGCTCTGGCGGAAGCTCAACGGGACGGAGAACTGTTATGTGGTTTTGATCGGGGAAGAGATTGGGTATTGATGTAAAAAATTGGCCCGCCTTGGAACACTGTGTTCCAGGGCGGGCTTTTTTACGTTATCGGAATCTCTCGTCGATTCCACTCCGCTTCAAAATTGCGTTTGCTGTATGGCGCGATTTGATCTTTGTGTCAACCGTGACATTGCGGCAGGTGATGGGGCTATACCAAATGTCATGGTCTCCTTTTCCATGCCGCTGAAAGGTACACTGATACTTAGTTAAAATTTCACGAACTTTCTTTTCATACTCCGCCATTACAGTGCAATCCTTTCATGGCGTTCTGATAAAAACGTTACATTCAACGAAGGAACGTTCGCCTGATTCAACGCAAGCAGCTCCGGCACGGCATAGCGGACACGCTCCAGTAAGGCATCAAATGAACCAGATTCCAGAACAAGACCAGGAATGTCATCACTGGTAGCAATCCAAACCCCAGCTTCAGAATCCCACACTAAATTCACAACATAGTCCACACTTGTATCCCTCCTTCACATCCTCATTGCATTGATATACTGTTTATTTTAATACGATTCCCCCAAAATATCAACCAGACACAGCATCATTTCTCCCCAGGTCCATATCCCACTCTCGCCGTCAACATCTATCGCGCTGTCCGAACCGCCCCCGGTGGGGCGGTTTTTTCTTTACTTACCAAACAGAACGTGGTAAACTATTCTCAGTTTTCGCCCCAAGGGCGGGAAGGAGGAAACTTTTTATGGACATCACCGCGGCCTTTGGCCAGCGCGTCACCCAGCTTTCCCAGCGAGACCCGGACAAGGCCCGGCGTTTCCTCCTGCTGGGCTGGCGGGCCAACGGCCTGAAAAACCGTTTACAGCGGGGGAACCGCTCCAAGTCCGACCGGATGCTCTTCCAGGCGGTGAACGCCGCCATGGTAAACTGCCTGGCCCGGCCGGAAAAAAACGTAATGGTGAGCCTCTTCACCCCCTGTGAACCCCTGCTCACCCAAGGCCTGTTGCCCTACTCCTGTGAGGCCTTTTCCAGCTATCTCTCCGGCTCTATGGCCGAGGAGTCTTTTTTGCGCCACGCGGAGGATGCGGGCATCCCCACCTCCCTGTGTTCCTACCACAAGGTCTTCATCGGCGCGGCCCAGATGGCTCTGATGCCCCGGCCCCGCTTTATCTTAAATACCTCCCTGGCTTGCGACGCCAACACCCTCACCTTCCGCTACCTGGCCGAGCACTACGGTGTGCCCCACTTCTCCATTGACATTCCCTATGAGCAGACCCCCCAGGCAGTGGACTATGTGGCCGGGCAGCTCCGGGAGATGAGCGGCTTTCTGGAAGCCCAAACCGGTGTGCCCGTGGATGAGGCCCGGCTGATCCACACCGTGGGGCGCGGCCAGCGCACCCTGCAATTTTACAACGATTTCCTCACCCAACGGGCGGGGAAGGAGCTGCTCAGCGACCTCACCAGCGAGCTCTACCGCACCGCCGCCTTCCACCTGCTCCTGGGCTCCCCGGAGAGTGAGGCGGTGGCCCGGCAGATGGTTTTGGAAGCCCGGGCCGCAGGCCCCGCCAGGGGACGGCAGCTCCTATGGCTCCACACCACCCCCTATTGGGTGCCCCCGCTCCGCGCCCTCTTCGATCACAACCCGAAGGTACAGATTGTGGCCTCGGACATGAGTTACGAGGGCTATGTCCCCGACGCGGACCCGGAAAAGCCCTATGAGACCATGGCCAAGCGGTTGGTGTACTCCCCCTTCAACGGCCCCGCCCAGCGGCGGATTGACAAGGCCCTAGAAATCGCAAAACAGGTCCACGCCGAGGGCGCCGTCTGGTTCTGCCACTGGGGCTGCAAGCACACCCTTGGCGGTGCGCAGTTGGGCAAGCGGGCCTTTGAAGCCCAGGGCCTGCCCACCCTCCTGCTGGACGGGGACAGCTGCGACCGGGGCTTTGGCGGTGAGGGACAGGCCGCCACCCGCATGGAAGCCTTTTTAGAACTGCTCAACGCCCAGGCGGAAGGAGGCACGGCATGAATCCCACCCACTACATCTGCAAATACACCCCCACAGAGCTGTTGACTGCCCTGGGTGGAACCTGCGTCCTTCTGGACGAGGCCCCGGAAAACTTTGACCTCTCCGACCAGGTGGCCCACCCCAACCTCTGCGGCTTTGGCAAGTCCATCCTGCAAGCGGTGCTCAGCGGGGGAATTCGGGAACTGGTTTTGGTGAACTGCTGCGACACCATCCGCAGCGCCTATGACATCTTAAAGGAATATGGAAACCTGGACTTTTTGTACATGCTGGACCTGCTCCACAACCAAGGGGGCTGTTCCGTGGACCACGCCAAGGGGCAGTTGATTGCCCTGGCAGAGGCATACGGAACCTACAAGGGGACCCGCTTCGACCGGGCCGCATTCCTGGCGGCGTTCCAGCCGGAGCGCCCCCTCACCGGCCCCCACATCACCGTCCTGGGGGCGCGGATGGGGGCGGATTTGTTCCAGATGACGCAGCAGCTCCTGCCTCTGCCCACAGAGAACAGCACTTGCGTGAACAACCGCAGCGTGGGGGCCCCAGACCCGGCAGCGGAGGACTTCGACGCCCTCATGGAACAGTACGCCCGGGCCCTGCTGGGGCAAATCCCCTGTATGCGCATGACCGACAAGAGCGGCCGGAAGCAGTTGTACAACGACCCAGGGCTGCAAGGGGTGGTGTACCACACCGTGAAATTCTGCGACTACTACGGCTTTGAATACGCCCAACTAAAGGAGGAGTTATCCGTGCCACTTCTCAAGCTGGAATCCGACGGCACCCGCCAGAGCCAGGAACAGCTGCGTACCCGCTTGGAGGCCTTTGCCGAGGGCTTCCAAAGCCAGGAGGCCCCAAACACCGGCCCCGCCGCCCAGGGCTACTATGCTGGCATCGACAGCGGTTCCACCACCACCGACGTGGTGATTTTGGACCAGGACAAGAACATCAAGGCCAAGGTAATCCTGCCCACCGGGGCGGGGGCCTCTGGGGGCGCCGCCCGGGCCTTGGACCAGGCCTTGGCTGCTGCGGGGCTGTCCCAGCAGGACTTGACCGCCACCGTCACCACCGGCTACGGCCGCTCGGTGATCACCGCCGGGGACAAGTCCGTGACGGAAATCACCTGCCACGCCAAGGGGGCCCACTTCCTCAACCCCCAGGTGCGCACCGTCATCGACATCGGCGGCCAGGACAGCAAGGTCATCCGCATGGACGAGAGCGGCGGGGTGGTGAATTTCGTCATGAACGACAAGTGCGCCGCCGGCACCGGCCGCTTTTTGGAGATGATGGCCCGGACCCTAGAGCTGAGCTTGGAGGAAATCAGCAAGATCGGCTTAGACTGGAAGGAGGACATCACCATCTCCTCCATGTGTACGGTCTTTGCCGACTCGGAGGTGGTCTCCCTGGTGGCCCAAAACAAGGCCCTGCCGGATATCGTCCACGGGCTGAACAACTCCGTAGCCGCCCGGGTCGCCGCCCTGTTCCGGCGGGTGAAGGGGGAGGCGGTGTGTATGATGACCGGGGGCGTGTCCCACAACCAGGGGGTGGTGAAGGCCATCGAGGAAAACCTTGGCCTGCCCCTGTTCATCCACGAGGACGCCCAGCTCTGCGGGGCCCTGGGTGCGGCGTTGTTCGCCCTGGAACTGCCGCAGGCTTAAAACATAACATCCCTGGCTTTCCCGCACAGGGGAAAGCCAGGGAGCAGAAACCACACCTGCTGGGTTGGCATAGGGTACAGGTTCAATTTACAGTATGCTTACAATATGAGCGAACCGTCAGGAATGAAAACAGGGGGATTTCTATAACACAAGCCCCAATCATGGCATAGGGTGTCCAGACAGCCAAACTGCCAACATTCAAAAACTGGAAGTCAGTCATTGCATAGAGGATACTCGCTTGGATACTTGTGCCACTGGCGGGGAGGATGCTGCACAGCCATGTGGACAATACCCCTGGTACAGTCATACAGATCACCACCGGCGCGATGCAGAACACCAGTGATGCCGCAAGGGACGATACCGTGCTTTTGCACTTTGAGGAAAGAAACAAGGTGAAGCTGACCGAGGCCAGAACAGAAAGCAGGCCAGCAACAGCGAAAAGAACTTGCAGTTGGCCTATGTCCATGTCTGCCAACGTCACAATAGAGTACATCATCTGGATGGAGGTCTTGATACATTCCCAGCCAAACAAGCTATCAGCCAGCAGAATAAATACAGCAGCGCAAAGGATAAATGTCAGCCCAGCAATCAAGAGAGCTGCAAGTAATTTTGCGACGCCCAGGCTTGTTCTCCCGTGTTTGGTACAGCGCAGAATATCGTCCGCACCAGACTGGTAATCGGCAGAAAACACAGGAGCGGCAAGCATTACACAAAACAGCAGCACCAAAAATCCCATAATATTCTGATAGTCCATAATGGTGGAACTCATACCGGGATAGACTTCAAAGGGCTTTTCAATTTGGCGATACATTTCCACAGCTTTGTGCTGGGCCGCTTGGCTATCCGGCTGCTCCATCGCCATAAGAGAGCGCAGACGGGCCTCGCAGACGGAATAGTAATCATTGATTTTCTCCGGGTCGATTTCCATGAGCGTGGGAGCCATACCGGTGTTCGGGTCGGCAAACGCCTCCTTGACACCGTGGAGAAGCGGGGCAATGGGAAGTATCTCCCGTTCATAGACGCCCTCCGGCAAATCGTAAGACTCTGTGACACCATAGGATATAAGGCAGGCTTGATAGCTTTCGACGGCCTCCCGCACTCGCTCCGGGGTGACGATACCAGAGGCATCCGCCTGTTGTTCTTTTTCATAGGCGATAGACGCAAGCCCTGTCAAGCTGATCTCATTCCCCGCCTCGTCCGTGCCATTGCTGTAACAATAGGTGGTGGGGAGATACGCCAGCAGCGCGGAGAACAGCAGGGACAGTGCCAGCAAAATCCAGGTGCGTTTTGAGTGCAGTATCCGCTTTAATTCCAACCGCAAAATTCCCATTTAACGATACCCCCTATCACGTTCCCCGCTGCTCTGGGGGAACAGATATAAATACAAATCCTCCAAACGGGGCGCCGCCGCAACAGAATTGGCGTTGCAGGGACGCTCCGCCAGATAACGGATGGAAACACTGCCGTCATTCTCATTCCGCAGGCTGATGATCTGGAGCCTGCTTTCGTATTCTGGTACAGCGTCCGCCGGGATTGTACAGCTCCATACTTTGCCCTCTACCAGCTTTACCAATTCCTCTGTTGTTCCGGTCGCCAACAGATTGCCACCCTTGATGATAGCGTGACAGGTGGCGATATACTCCACGTCGGGAACGATGTGCGTGGAGATCAGCACAATGCGGTCATGGGCAAACTCGGAAAGCAGATTGCGGAAACGCACCCGCTCGCCGGGGTCAAGGCCCCCGGTAGGTTCATCCAAGATCAAAACCTCCGGGTCATTCAGCAGCGCTTGGGCAATTCCGACCCGGCGCCTCATGCCGCCGGAGAGTTTGGAAATTTTCTTGTTGCAGACATCCAGCAGCGAAACCCGTTCCAGCAATTCGTGTATTCTCCGCCAGCTTTGCCGCTTTGGAAGTCCTTTCAATGCGGCGACGTATGCCAGATAATCCTTGACCGTAAACTCCTGGTGAAAGCCGAACTCCTGGGGCAGGTAGCCGAACACATCACGATACTGCTCCCCCAGCGTTTGAATGGGGACGCCATCGTATATCACTTGGCCGGAGGACGGCTGCATAATTCCCGCAATCATCCGCATCAAAGTCGTCTTGCCCGCGCCGTTGGCCCCCAGCAGGCCCCACACCCCCGGCGTCAAGGCTAAGCTGATGTTGTTGACGGCTTTTTTGTCCTTGAACTGTTTGGAAACGTGGTCGATCAGCAATTCCATGTGAAAACTCCTTTCCTGTTCCTAAAATGAAAGGCACTCTTGCCTTGGCACGGTCATTGTACCAAAAACAAAAGCGCCTTTTCCTTGCTTGCTCACACGGTATTCAACTGTTTTCCTACAGACTTTCTTACGATTTCCTACAAAGCAGGAAGCGTTACGGTAAAGGTCGTTAAACCGTTCTCACTTGCCGCTGTAACTGTCCCTTTGTGGAGCGTGACGATCTGCTTCGCAATCGCAAGGCCCAGGCCCGCCCCAGTTGTTCCGCGTCCAGTGTCAAGCCGGTAAAACTGCTCAAATATCCGCTCCAACTTTTCCCTTGGAATTGTTTCACCATGATTGGAAAATTTCAAGATCAGGCCATCTTGACCGTCCTCGGCTTGAACGGTAATTTCTGTTTCGTCGTAGCTGTAAACAACTGCGTTCCGCAAAAGATTGTCAAATACTCTCTGCATTTTGTCAGCGTCACATTTCAGCATTATATCGTCCGCAGCCACAAGACGGCAGGTCAGGCCCTTTTTCTCGAAAATGGGCTGAAACTCATATACAAGCTGTTCCAGTAAGCGTGTCAGATTGATTTCACTGTATTGCAGCGTAATCGTGGACAGATTATATTTTGCGATTTCCAAAAATTCGTTTATCAAGTCCTCCAATCGTTCCGCCTTGGCAAGAGAAATCGAAAGATACTTTTCCCGCAGTTCTTCGGAAATCTGTTTTTCATCCCGCAGCAGGTTTAGATAACTGATGGATGAGGCCAGAGGCGTTTTCAAGTCGTGGGCCAGATACATAACAAGATCATTCTTTTTCTGCTCGGCAATCAGCATATCACTTTTCTGCCGGTCAAGCGTATGCTTCGCTATGTTCATTTTCCGTTCAATGGAGAGCAGTTCCGGGGCCAGGGAAATTTCCCCTGCGGTATCTCGGAGTATGGCATCCATTCCCTTGCTGATTTCCTCAAAGTATTTTGTAAACCAATGCAGGAAGATATAAAGCAGGCCAATGAATACAAACAGAATAGACAGCAGAATGATCGTGTCCATGTGACTGCGGAATACCCGGCTATACAGGTTAAGTGCTGCATCATAGTCCATACCACCAATATTTTGCAGGAGAGACATCATCAGGTTTGCAAAATTACCGCGCAGCAGAAACGAATATGTGATGTAGATGATGGCGGCAGCAATCCCCATCATAGCGATCATGCGAAGAAGAATTTTCACTCGGAATTGGTGAAACTCATGGTTGAATTTATTTCTCAATGGTATAGCCTACCCCCCATACCGTCTTGATGAATTTTGGGGTTCTGGCTGGCTCGGCCATCTTCTCCCGTAAACGCCCAATGTGGGCCATGACCGTATTGTTATTTTGCAAAAATTTCTCGCCCCATACTGCCTCAAAAAGTTCTTCGGAGGAAACAACAGTCCCTTGGTGTTCACAGAGATACCAGAGGATAGAAAACTCAATGGGGGTCAACTGCAATTCCTTTCCGAATAGAAAACACTTGTGATTATCTTTATTGATGATAAGCCCGCGAATATCATATTCATGCGCCGGTTCTTCCTGTTTTGAGGTTAAATTGTTGTATTGCATATATCTCCGAAGCTGGGTCTTTACTCTGGCAACGACCTCCAAGGGGTTAAACGGCTTTGTGATGTAATCGTCAGCTCCGATTGTCAGGCCCATGATCTTGTCTCCGTCAGCCACCTTTGCCGTAAGCATGATGATGGGATAATAGGACTTCTCCCTGATTTTTTTGCAGATTTGAAAACCGTCTGCGTCAGGGAGCATAACGTCCAATATTGCCAAGTCTAAATCCGTATGTGCGATACAGTCCAGGGCCTCTGCTCCGGTGTAGAATTTATGGACAGTATAGCCGTCGTTGGTAAGGTAAAGCTCTATGACATCGGCCAGTTCTTTTTCATCATCTACCACTAAAATGTTAATCCCCATTTTGCTCCCCCCAATTCCGTATAGTACATAAGATTATACCATAGCTTATCTCCGTTTTCTCTACGAATTTCCTTAAGATTTTTCTACGATATGTAAAATGATATCAATTACCGGGAAAGCACTTGTTGTGTTCTCCCGGTAATTTGCTTCTGTTTTGCCTTCCCCATGGGTTTTCGTGGTCTTGTCCCTATCAGGGTTCATTGCTCTCCTTCCAAAAAATAAAAAAGAGGAAAGAAACCGGCCTTCTGGCGGGATATAAGGACAAAGGGCCCTTTGATTCACAGGAAAGGAGGCCTGTATGGATACCTGGATTCACAAACTCTATCAGGACTGCGCCGCCGACCTCTTCCGCATTGCCCGCTACCGGCTGCAGGACAACCAGCTTGCCCAAGATATCGTCCAGGAGGTTTTTCTCCTTCTGCTGGAACGAAAAAAGGAGCTGAAGCACCACCCCAACCAAAAGGGCTGGTTGGTCAAGGCCATGGATTACAGAATCCTGCACGCCTTGGAAAAGCAGGGGCGGGAGCTCCCTTTGTTGGATGTCCATCAAAGCCCCGAAGCAGGGCACTCCCTGGACGAGCTGCTCCCCACCCAGTTGTCCCCGGAAGAAAAACAGCTCTTGAAGCTATTCTATGAGGACAACCTCAGCTATCAAGAGCTGTCGGCCTTGCTGGGTGTCCCGCCCGCCACCTGCGGCACCCGGCTGCACCGGGCGCGGTTGAAGTGCAAGCGGTACTTAGAGAAGGGAGGCAAGGCAGAATGAACCACTGCAACAAAGCGATTTCTGAATGGACAGAAGCGGAATTGATTCACGCCTTAGAGGAACAGTTGAACCATCCAGGGGAAACAGACGACCCGTTCCTCTTGGTCCATCCGATTTTGCAGGAACTAGACCAGCGAACCGGGGCAGCTCCGTTCGACACAGAGAAAAACTGGGAGGCCTTATCCCGGAAAATCCACGGAAAGCGTTCCCCACGCCTGCGGGGAATCCTGATTGCCGCCGTTGTCCTTCTCTGCGCCGCCCTCTGCGGTCTGGCCGCCATGTTTGGCCTGCACGAAAAACTCGCCGCCTTCTTTCACGCAGAGGGCCCGCAAGCCTCCCTGCTCCTGCCCTTGACCAACGAGCCGGAGGCATCCTACCAGAAGGACGGCATCACCATCCGCGTCTTGCAAACCATCACTGACACCATGGGCATCTATGTGCTCTATGAGATCACCGTTCCGGAAAGCGTGACCCTGCCGGATCATGTCACATCTGTCGATCACCTGCTGATCCCGGCCTTCCCCCTGGATTCCCCAGACCGGCTGGGTGGAAGCGGGAGACATACAATCTTGGAGCGTTCCCCCCACCGCGTCCTTGTGTTTAGCTATACGGTGGAAAACAATTGGAACCCCTTAGACCTTCCCGTTCGTCTGTATTTCCCCCCAACGACGGCTCTGTACGACCAGGACGGAGAAAAACAGTTCACCCTTTGGGAAGCAGAGGACCACGTGGTCCTGGAATGGCACTGCAAGCCTGTAGACGCTGTGGAAACTTGGTCCCCCGATATCCCCCTTCAAAACGGGAAGTACCGTCTGACCAAGGTACTCCTCTCCCCCATCTCCCTGATCTTCTTTCTGGACGGCATCCCCCTGGCCCCCAGCCCGGAACCCGTGACCCTTTCCTTTTCCGACGGAACCACGTTCACGCTGGACAGCAACACCTTAGACGGCGGCCATCTATGCTTAGACCCGGAGACAGGCCAGATGCGCCATTCATTCCTCTACCATTTTTCCCGTCCGATAGACATTGCGTCTGTAGAAACCATCCTGATCGGCGGGGTTCCCGTGAAGTAGCAAACAGCGCCTGTGGAGGGGAAACCTTCCACAGGCGCTGTTGTGTTCTGTCTCATTCGTCCAATTTCAAGGTGGTGGGGGACACCGTATCGAACACAATCATCCCATCGTAAGCCTTCTCCGGAACGATACGTCCGGCGTTCAAAATGGAAACGCCCACATTCAAAGAGGTCATGCTCCATGTCTGCGACAGGAGTTTTTCCCAGTTGGAGTCTTTCCTCACGGCGGAAAAGTCTGCATAATACCACGGTGCCCCTTGCTCCTGTTTCAATTCCGTCGCCAAGCGGGTCAGAGGGTCGTTGTTTTCCACGGTAACTTCGGTAAAGCTTCCATCCTCCCCCTGGGCGTTATAGGCCGTCACCGCTGCGTTGGTGCCGATGGCGAAGTACGCCCCCTGCAAATCAATCCAAAGGTTTTCCCCCAAGCTGGTATAGGTGGTCTCTCCTTCCTTGGCGATATGTCCATTGTGCCCGTTGATAAACAGGAGGCTGCCGTCGCCCTGGTCCAAATACCACTGAACCTTCCTAGCCATAAAGATGTCTCTCAGTTCATTGTATTGAAGATCAGAGGCCCCCCGCACGGTACAGCATTCAGAAAGACTGTGGGCACACTCCCGGGCAAAGGCAAACGCCCTCTCCCCCACTGCCGCTGTCATCTCTCCTTGGGCCGCGTCCATGGCTTCCAGTAGTTCCTGCACCACTGCTGTGCCCTGTTCAAACTCCTGGGCCGTGAGGTCGAACATATCGTCGTCGTTGAGAAATTCCAGGCGCTCCCGGAATACCTGGAACTCCTCCCCCAGCTCCGGGGGAACCTGCTCCAAAACCCGGAACAGGTACTCCTTGCTGGCATCTGCCCACTGGATGTCCATGCCGTAAAAGTGCAAGTCCTCCCCCTCTGGGGTGGTCTCGTTATACTGGCGCATCCAGGTGAGGATATCCGCCATCTCCTTGGTTTGGTAGATACGGAACCCGATTTGATTGGCGGCCTCCTGGGCGGTCCCCTCTCCGCCGTGGATATACTCGTCCACCGCGATGGCACTGCCAAAGTCCCCTTCAATGATAAAGCTCCGGCAGCCGTTGTTTTCCACCAATGCCTGGAACACCGCCCCCTTCATCTCCTGGTATTCCTTCACCCCGTGGCTGGCCTCCCCCAGGCCCACCACCTTTACCCCTTCCGGAACGGTAAGGCCGTCCAGGCTGGTCTGGACCAGGTCCAAGCTGGGGGCCTCCGGCACCCAAGGGGCCCACATATCCTCTGGGTTCTGCTCCCCGCAAGCGGTCAGCAGGAGGCAGGCCAGCAGCAGGGGCAGCAGTCGCTTCTTCATGTCATGTCCCCCTATTTCTTCTCTTTCAACCGCTCCGCCAGGGCTGGGTCCGGGTCCACATAGGCGGTCTGATAGGTGGTGTAAATCACCATCCCCGGCCGGGCCCCGGCGGGCTTTTTTACAAACTTCACCGGGGTGTAGTCCACCGGCACCTTCTTCCCCTCCCGGCCTTGGGAGAACCAGGCGGCCAGCATCGCCGCCTCTTGGAGGCTCTGCGGGTCGGGCTTCTGGCCTTCCGTCCACAAAATCACATGGGAGCCGTGGATTTTCTGGGTGTGGAACCAATAGTCCCCCTTGGACGCCCGTTTGGTGGTGAGGAGATCGTTTTGCAGGTTGTTCCGGCCTACAGAAATCCGAAACCCCGCCGTGGAGCGGAACTCCAAGGGCCCGGTGCTGGGCCGCTTCATCCGGTCCTTGGCCTTGGCCCGGCGGCGGAGGTAGCCGGTCTCCACCAGCTCCTGGCGGATTTCCTCCAAGTCCCGGTCCCCCTCGGCCCGGGAGAGGCTATCCAAAACGCTGTCCAGGTAACGCTGCTCCCCCCGGCCCTTTTCCAGCTGAAGGGTAAGCATCTCCTGGGCGGTCTTGGCCTTGGTGTAGCGCTTATAGTAGTGGGCGGCGTTTTGCTGGGGCGTTTTCAGGGGGTCCAGGGGAATCTCAATCTCCTGGCAATCGGGGTCATAAAAATTTTCTGTTTTCAACACCTGCATGCCCCGCTCCATCCGATAGAGGTTGGAGGTGATGAGGTCCCCGGCAACGCGGTATGCCTCCCGTTTCCCCGTCTCCGCCAGCTCCTTTTCCTGCAAGGCCAGCTTCCTGGCCAGACGGTCCCGGGCGGCGGTAAGGGGCTTGATGAGGTCCTTGCCCCGCTGCTGGACCCGGCGGGCGGTCTCCCGCTGGCCGTAGTAGTCATCCAGGAGGGCGGAAAAGCTGGGATAGGCCCTCAGTTCCGTACCAGGGCCATATTGCAGGATGGGGCGGAAGGAGAAATCCACAGGCCTGTCCTCCCGGCGCAGCATGGTGGGCTGAACCTCCCCGGCCTCTAATTTGGCGAGGAGGGCACGGAGCTTGTCCAATAGGGCCCCCGCCCCCGCCCCCACTGGGGCAGTGCTGTCCCCGAAGGCCTCAAAGGCCAGCTCCCGGGCAATCAACGGGGAGAGGCCCATGAAGCGGTCCAGCAGGAGCTTGTCCGCCGGGGTGTCCGGCCCGTAAGGGGCCAGGGCATCGCTGCCCTCCGGCAAGTCCGCGGGGGGGACCTTCCCCTCCTGGGCGGGGGGGTAGTTGTAAAACATCCCTGGCAGCAGGGGACGGGCCTGGGTGAGGTCCCCGCCACTGCGGCGCAGGCAGTCGGCAATGCGCCCCGTCTCGTCCAGGAGCAGCAAATTCGTCTTTCGGCCTGTGGCCTCCAACAGCAGGCGGCGGGACACCTTGTCCCCCATCTCGTTGGTGGTCTCCACGGTGAGCTCCGCAATGCGCTCCATGGGGGGCTGGGTCAGGGCGGTGATCCGCCCCCCGGTGAGGTGCTTGCGCAGGAGCATACAGAACATGGGGGGCTCGGCGGGGTTCTCCCGGGGGAGGTCCGTCAGCTGGAGCCGGGCCCCGGTGGGGTCTGCCGAGAACAGCAGGCGGCAGGGCCCCTCCTTGCCCCGGATATGCAGCAAAATTTCGTCCCGGCTGGGCTGGTAGACCTTGTCGATCCGCCCCCCTACCACCGCCGCCCCCGTCTCCCGCAGCAGGGCGGAGAGGCACAGTGCGTCCATAGGCATCTTCCCTCACGCTCCTTCCATCATGGTCTCAAATAACTGGTTGAGCCGCTCCGTCTCCCCCTGCAAATACAGCCAGCCAAACAGGGCTTCTAACCCTGTGGCTGTCTGGTACTCCCGGCGGGTGGCGGCCTTGGGCAGGGAATGGGGGCTGGCGTTGCGCCCCCGTTTGAACACCTGCAACTCCGCCTCGCTGAGCAGGGGCAGGAGTTTTTCCGTCATCTCCGCCTGCCGGGGGGCGGCCACATAGGCCAGGGCGGCCCGGTGGAGCTTGCCAGGGGTGAGCTTGCCGTGGAGGCAGAGCCAGCCGCGCACCATCACCTCGTAAACTGCGTCCCCCAGGTAGGCAAGGCCCAGGCTGCTCATGGCCAGCAGGTCCTGCTTGTCCTGGGTGATATGAAAATAATCCATTGTGTTCTCCATCTATTCTTCGATCCTTGGTATGCCCCCCGTCTGGAACTGAAACACCAGGTAGGGCCGGTCCCCCAGGGCCTGGACACGGGCAAAGCAAAACACCGGCGGCAGGGGGAAGGGCGCCTCCGGGTCCCAGGGCCAGGCCAGCTGGAAGCCCTGGGGGCGGGGGCGGTACAGGGGCCGGGGGGCCAGCTCCGCCGCCTGGGCCAAGGCCGGGTCGTGGGGGAAGAGAGCCCCCAGGCCCAGGTCCCGGCTCCACCCCTTGGGCGGCGTCCCGGCGGCGGGCTTCACAGGCCGCACCAATCGGGCCCCGGTGATGGGCCAGCAGCCCTTTTTCTTCAAGGTCTCCACCAAAAAGCTGCGTTCCAGGCGCAGGCAGCCCCCCTCCGGGAGCATGGGCCCCAAATCCAGGTCCCCATTCTCCCCCAGCAGCAGCCCCCGGCACAGGCCGGTGGCGGTGGTGCGCACCTCCATATACAGGCGGACCCGCTCCCCCATCTGGGTGCAGAGCAGGTGGCCGTTTTCCAGCGGGAACCGCGTCTCCATCCCCATCCCCCCTTTGCAGCGCTCTGTTAGGGAGAGTTTATGCGCCCTGGGGGGCGTCCATGCCTCAGGGCTGGGGGTTCATCAAATCGCTGTAGTAGCTCTCGGCATTGTACAGGGCCGCCACAGGGTTGTGGCCTGTCACCCGGTCCTTGGTCACCAGGGTGGTGGTGATGCCCTGGGCGTGTTTATAAAAGAGGCTGTCGTGGCCCACGCACAGGCCCATAACGATGTTCAGCTCCGTCCCCGCCTGGTTGAGCAGCTCCGCTTGCAGCACCGGGTTACAGGCGATGTGGCCGGGGCCGTGGTGCTCCGGGGGGATGCCCAACGCATCCTTGGCAAGCTCTCCCACCTTACAGCCGACGCCGTACACCTCGAAGCCGTTGGCCCGGAGGATCTTCGCCAGGGTCCGGCTCTCCCGGATCAGCCCCACGCAGGTGGCGATGCCGATTTTATGGAAGCCCATGCGCCGGGCAAACTCCACCGTCTCCCGGACCCGGGGCCACTGGCGATACCCCGCGGCCTCCACTTCCGCCGCCACCTGGGCCAGTTTTTGATCCTCCGGGTCGTCCAGATACCGGGCTAAGGCCGCCTCCCGCTGCTCCGCCCCCAGGGCCTGGCTGGGGCAGAACCCGGGGTAGGGACGGTCCCCGTGGGCATCGCACTGGGTCACGGCGCAGTCAATACAGGAGCGCTGGATGCCCTCGCTCATTGCTTCGCCTCCCGGTCCCGCTGGATCAGCAGCTTCAAGGCCTCAATGCTCAGGCGGACGGACTGTTCCACGTCCTCCGACTCCGCCTGGTCCAGCCCCGCTTTCTGCCGCTCCTGGTTCCAGATCACGTGGAAGGCCGAGCCGCAGCGCACCCCCAGGGTGGCGGCCACGGTGAAGAGGGCGGCGGACTCCATCTCGCTGGCCAGGACCCCCAGGCGCTTCCAGGCCTCCCACTTGCTTTCCAATTCATAGGACACGGGCATCCGGCTGGGGGAGTGCTGGCCGTAGAAGGAATCCTTGCACTGAACCACCCCGGCGTGCCAGGAGGCCCCCATAGCACGGGCCGCGTCCACTAGGGCGGTGAGCACCTGGTAATCCGGCACCGCCGGGAACTCCATGGGGGCGTATTCCCGGCTGGTGCCCTCCTGGCGGACTGCCCCGGTGGCAATCACCAAATCGTTGCTCTGGACCTGTAGGGCAATGCCCCCACAGGTGCCGGTGCGCACAAAGGTATCCGCCCCGATGGCCACCAGCTCCTCCATGGCGATGGCAGCGGAGGGGCCGCCGATGCCCGTGGAGCAGACGCTGACCTTCTCCCCCAGAAGGGTCCCGGTGTAAATATTAAACTCCCGATTGTACGCCACCTGGACGGGGTTGTCAAAATACGCCGCGATGGCGGCACAACGGCCGGGGTCCCCCGGCAAAATGCAATAACGGCCCACATCCCCAGGGCCGCAGTGGATGTGAAATTGCAGCTCACGTGTTTCCTTGTTCATAAAGCCTCCTGTTCCCGCTGGATGCGCTTGCGCGCCAAATACCCTTCCAAAATCAAGCTGGCCGCCACAGCGTCCACCTTGTCCTTCCGCTTGATGGCCCGGACCCCCTGCTCCCCTAAAATCCGGTGGGCGTCCACGGTGGTGCGCCGCTCGTCCCAGAGGACGACGGGCAAGTCCGTCCGCGCCCGGAGCCGTTGGGCCAGCGCCTGGCACTTCTCCGCCCGGGGGCCGATGGTGCCGTCCATGTTCAGGGGATGCCCCAAAACCATTTCCTCCGCCCCCTGCTCCCGGGCCAGGGCCAAGAGCTGCTCGATCACCGCGTCCTGCTTGCGGCTCTTGATGAGAAAGGTCCGGCCGGTCAAAAAGCCGGTGGCGTCGGAGAGGGCCACGCCGGTGCGGTTGTCGCCATAGTCAATTGCCATGATCTTCATGGATGTCACGTCCTCGTCTCCCCGCCGGGGCGGGGTCCCATATTGGGAAATAATATGGTATCATTATAACAAACTGGGCGGGGTTGTCAACGGCGGAACATTTCCACCTATATTTCATTTTTACCTTGAAATACAGGGGCGTATAATGACAAAACTGTCACCGGCCAAGTCACGCTCCCGTCACCTGGCCGGTGTATCCTGAGACCATCAACCCCAGGGGGCACCCCTGGCGGAAAGGAGCGAGCATGTATGGAAATCTTACGCTGTGAACATCTCTCAAAGGTATACGGCAGCGGGAAAAACCAGGTGGTGGCCCTAGACGATGTATCCTTCTCTGTGGAGAAGGGGGAATTCGTCTCCATTGTGGGCCCCTCTGGCAGCGGCAAGTCCACCTTGCTGCACATTTTGGGGGGCGTAGACCAACCCACCGGCGGCAAGGTGTTCCTGGACGGCACCGACCTCCACAGCCTCAGGGAGGACCAACTGGCCATCTTCCGCCGGCGGCAGATCGGGCTGGTGTATCAGTTTTACAACCTGCTGCCTGTGCTGAACGTGGAGGAGAACATTGTCCTGCCCCATCTGCTGGACAAACGGGGGATGGACTGGGAACGGCTGGACAAAATCGTGGAGCAAATGGGCCTGACTGACCGGCGGCAGCACCTGCCCAACCAGCTCTCCGGAGGCCAGCAGCAGCGGGTGAGCATTGGCCGGGCCTTGTTCAACCATCCCGCCATCGTCCTGGCCGACGAGCCCACGGGAAACCTGGACCAGAAGAGCGGCCGGGAGATCATTGCCCTCTTCCAGCGCTCCAACCGGGACCTGGGGCAGACCCTACTGCTCATCACCCACGACGAGAGCATCGCCCTGCAAGCCGACCGGATGATCTGCCTGGAGGACGGGCGCATCACCCGGGATGAGCGCATCCGCATCCTGGGGGGTGGGCAGCCATGACGAGACCCAGAGCGCCCAGAAATATCGTCCACTATGTCACCGGCCAATATATGCGCCAGAACAAAAAGCGGAGCTTGACCACCTTCTTCGGCATCGTCTTTACCGTGCTGCTGATGACCTGCGTATTTGTGGGCCGCGAGAGCGCCATCACCTACCTGGAAGAGGTGGCGTCCCAGAAAAACGGCAAGTGGCACTACACCCTCTATGACATCACCCCCCAGAAGCGGGCCGAGCTGGAAGCCCTGCCCTATGTCAGCGGCACCGCCGCCGCCCTCTCCCTGGGGCTCACAGACTTCCCCGCCTCCGCCAACCCGGAGCGCCCCTACCTCAATGTCAAGGCCTATGAGCCCCAGGCCATCTCCTGGAACAACATCCGCCTTACGGAGGGCCGCTTGCCGGAAAACGGTGGGGAAATCCTCCTAAGCAGCGCCTGCCTGAAAGACGGCAGCGGTGTAACACTGGGGGACTCTATTGACGCCAGGTTCTTCCAGCGCAGCATCACCGGCCTCCCAGGCGCCGACACTACCAAAACCTATTTCCCCGCCCTATCCCTAGAAATCGCCCGGGGGGAGACCAAGGACTTGCCCCTGACCTTCCCCCACTTCCCGGAAAACAACGACTTTCGCATCGACCTATTGTGGACCGGCCAGTGGGGCCACTACACCGTGGTGGGCTTTATGGAGCCCCCCTCCTTTGAGCCCAGCTATGCCGCCGGCTACACCGCCCTCACCCTGGCGGAGCCGGACAGCTTGGCTCTGGCAGAGAGCTACAGCCTCTTCCTACAGACCTCCACCAACCGGGACACTCCCGCCGGGGCCCTGTCCCTGCTGTGGCAGATCGCGGGGGAGGAAAACGTGGAGAGCAATGACTCTCTCCTGGCCTTCTCCGGCAACAGCTCTGACAGCACCATGAACCTGATGGTAGACCTGATGACCGGGTTCTTCCTGCTGCTGATTCTGGCGGTGTCGGTGGTGCTGATCTACAACGTGTTCAACATCTCCTTCCGGGAGCGCAGCCGTTACCTGGGTATGCTCTCCTCCGTGGGGGCCACCGCCCGGCAGAAGCGCAGCAGCGTATACTTTGAGGCGGGTATCCTCCTGTTGGCCGCCCTGCCTGTGGGCATCCTGGCGGGGTTCGGGGTGGTACTAGGGGGGCTGCGGATTATGGAACCCTACGTAGTCCAACTGGTCTACGGGGGCGTCCAGCAGGAGGCCCCTGCCGTGTCCCTGACCATCTCCTGGCAGGCCCTGGCGGCGGTGGCCCTGGCCAGTGTGGTCACAGTGCTCCTCTCCGCCTTCCTCCCCGCCTGGAAAATCGGCAAAATCGGCCCCATTGCCAGCATCCAGGGCGGCCATGTCCTCCGGGCCCGGAAAGGCCGGGCCAAGACCCACATCCGGGGCGGCGCCGAGGGGATGCTGGCCCACAGCTTCCTCCACCGGCAGGGCCGGAACCAGCGCAGCCTGTTTCTGGCAGTGACGGCGTTCCTCCTGGTGCTGACGGTGGCCTCCTTCGGCGTCAGCCAGGTGATCGGCATCATCGAATACAAAGCCGATGCCCCCGTCAGCCTGGATGTGGCAGTCCAGGAGCGGGACTGCATCCTCCACTACGACCGCAGCAGCGAGGACGGCCCCGCCTTCTACAACGCCCTGAAGCAGGCGTTGGAAACCCGGCCGGAGGTGGCATCCCTCAAGCCGTGGTACAGCAGCATGTTTGCCCTGGATGTGGACACCAGCTTTTACAGTGAGGAGTATTGGGCCGCCTTCCTGGACATCGCGGAGGAATACCTGGGCCAAGGGTTCAGCCGGGAGGAATTGGAACAAAAGTACGTGCTGGACCGCAACTGCACCGTAAACCTCCTGGTCCCCGACGACGAAACCCTCCGGCAAATCGCCAAGCGCTGCGGGGCGGACCAGGCCCTGGTGTTTGAGGGCCAGGGGGCTATCCTGCTCAACGAGGTCCAGCTAGACACGGACAGCTATGGCTTTGAGCTCCGGGAGCCCCGGCACTACCGCTACTATGACATCCAGCAGCCCTCCGCCTGCCTGCCCGGGGACAGCTTCCCCGTCACGGTGTACAACGCTGCCTTGGAGCAGGTGGCCCCCGCCCAGCTCACCCTGGCCGGGTATGCCAACAACGACCAGTGCAGCCCCTTCTTCTCCGTCCACGGGGGCACCCCCTGGCTGTTGCTGAGCCGCCAGACGGCAGAGCAGTTGGCCCAGGGGGCGGGGTTTGGGCAGTTGGCGGACTGGCTGTCGGAAGAACTGCACATCCAACTGGCCCAGGGGGCCGAGGACTATGTGGACTACCTGCGCCAATCCACCGAGGGCTCGTCGGTGATGTATCTCTCCGCCTGGAACGACCCGGACTACCCCCTCTCCATCACCCAATCCCTCTGTGCCATCCTACGGGTGCTGTTGGTGGCCTTTGTGGCCCTGTCCTCGGTGGTGTGCCTGCTGAACTTGTGGAACGCCATCCACGGCCGGATGCTGGAACGGCGGCGGGATTTTGCCGTGCTGCGCTCCGTAGGGGCCACCCAGAGGCAGCTGGAAAACACCCTAGTGCTGGAATGCCTGGGCATCCTGGGGAAGGGGCTGCTTCTCTCCGCCCTGCTCTCTGGAGGGCTGATCTATCTGATCCACCGCCTGCTCAGCCAGCTCTTCGGCCACCTGGCCTTCCACCTCCCCTGGGGGATGCTGGCCTTCGCCCTGCTCTTCACCACCGGGGCGGTGCTGCTGCTGACCCTGCTGTGCTTCCGGCGGGGACGACTACATCCCCAAGCCCTTCCGGGTGCGGGAGCTCCTGGCCCGGATGGGGGCCGTCCTGCGCCGGAGCACCCCCGGCCAGCCAGGGGCAGCTGCCCCGGTGCTGGTGGGGGCCAACCAGGTGGACCTGCAAACGGGCAAGGTCTACCGGAACGGCCAGGAGGTGGTGCTCACCGCCATGGAGTATAAGCTGCTGCTGGTGTTCCTGCGCAACCGTGGGCAGCTCCTCTCCCGGGGCCAAATCTTAAACCAGCTCTGGGACGCCGCCGGGGACTACGTCAACGACAACACACTCACCGTGTATGTAAAGCGTTTACGGGAAAAGCTGGGGGAGGGTGTCATCCAGACGGTACGGGGCATCGGTTACCGGCTGGGCTAGGGGGGACTGTATGGAACTGCTATCCCTGGCCCTCCCCCTCCTCTTCCTGGGGGCAGGCCTCGCGCTGAACTCCGTGCCGGTGCTGGCCCTGGGGCTGGTGGTGTTGGCAGCCCTTCAACTGCTGGCCCATCTGCGCCGGGAGCGCCAGTTGGCCCGGCTGATCCGGGAGCTCACCCAGCTCCAAGACAACATCCTCCCCCTGGACCACTGCCAGGAGGGGAAGCTGGGCATCCTCCACAGCGAGCTCTACAAGCTTGTGACCCAGCTCCGGGCCCAGGCCACCGCCGCGGACCACGGGAAGGGCTACCTGGCGGACCTTTTGGCGGACATCTCCCACCAACTGAAAACGCCCCTAACAGCCATGGGCATTTTGATGGACATTTTGGGCTCCCCGGAGCTGGCGGAGGAAACCCGGCTGGAAACAGTGGCCAAGGTGGAGGCCCAGCTCAACAAGGTCAACTGGCTCATCCGCAACCTCTTGGTCCTCTCCCAGCTGGACGCCAATGTCCTGGAATTAAAGCCCGCCCCCTGCGACCTGTGCGCCCTGCTGGACAGCGTGTGCCAGTCCGTGGAGGTACTGGCCGAGGTGCAGGGGGTGGAGCTGCGCCGGCACTATGGCCCCGGCCCCATCCCCCTGTCCTGCGACTGGGGGTGGACCCGGGAAGCCCTGAGCAACCTGGTGAAAAACTGCGTGGAGCACAGCCCTGGGGGCTATGTGGCCCTCTCCGTGCTCCACCACAACCTCTCCACCACCATCACCATCCAGGACAACGGCCAGGGCATCCCCAAGGAGGAGCTCCCCCACATCTTCCAGCGCTTCTACAAGGGCCGCAACAGCACCCCCAACAGCGTGGGGCTGGGCCTGGCCTTGGCCAACCAGCTGGTTTTGAAGCAAAACGGCATCCTCAGCGCAACCAGCCAGGAGGGGGCGGGGACCTGCTTCACCGTTAAGTTCTACTCCACGATCCAGCTATAAAAAATACGCCCGCCCTGGACAGCCTGTCCCAGGGCGGACGTTTGCTTGCGGCGCCGGCTTGCTCAATAGTTGTCGGCCTTGACCTCGAAGAAGGACTGGGGATGCCCACACACCGGGCACTCCTCGGGGGCCTCATTGCTGTACTCCAAATGGCCGCAGTTGCGGCAGTACCAGACCTTTACGGCGTCCTTCTTGAACACCTCGCTGGCTTCCAGGTTTTCCAGCAGCTTCAAATAGCGCTCATAGTGGGATTTCTCGATCTCCGCCACCCCGGCGAACATGTCGGCGATGCGGTGGAAGCCCTCTTCCCGGGCCTCCTTGGCCATGCGCTGGTACATGGAGGTCCACTCCTCGTGCTCCCCCTCAGCGGCGGCCATGAGGTTCTCAGCGGTGGTGCCGATGCCCCCCAGCTCCTTGAACCAGAGCTTGGCGTGTTCCTTCTCGTTGCCGGCGGTCTCCTCGAAGAAGGCGGCAATCTGCTCATAGCCGTCCTTGCGGGCCTGGGCGGCGTAATAGGTGTACTTGTTGCGGGCCTGGCTCTCGCCGGCAAAGGCCTCCCAGAGGTTGGCCTCGGTCTTTGTGCCTTTCAGTTCCATGATCTCGGCTCCTTTCCGTATCCATTGTTATTGTGTATCGGGCTTGTCCCATGATATCAAATACAGGGTGGGAATGCAATACCCTTGTTTCTTCCTGGGCCCTCCGGGGCCTTTCGGGGAAAAGCCTTGACAGGGGCAGAGGGGCATGGTAACATAAACCATGTCGGGGACCGGAGCCGCCTGGATCAGGCTAAAGCCGGCTCCCGGCTCTCTTTTTTATCAGGAAATGGGGGAAACGGTCCATGGACCCGATAAGAATCTTGCACCTTGGCCTGGGCGACAGCTACTACGGCACAGAGAGCGTTATCTTAAACCTATACCGCCACATTGACCGCGCCCGGTACCAGTTCGACTTCCTGGTGAGCCACCACTTCCAGGCCATCGAATATGAGGCGGAGGTGGAAGCCCTGGGGGGGCACGTTTACCGCCAATACTATAAGTTCTATGAGAAGGACCAGCCCGGCTACCTCTCCCCCATGGACTTTTGGGCATCCCACCCAGAAATCCAGGGGGGGATCCACTATAACTTGAATGCCTTTGGGGTCTGGCACCTGCAATTCCTCAAGGCCGCCAAACAACTGGGCTATCCCATCCAGTTGGTCCACTCCCACAACGCCCTCCACGGCGCGGACTCCCTGGCCATGGCCCGGACCCAGCTGCAAGCCACCTTACTGCGCTCCCTGGCGGTGCGCAACAGCAACTGCCGCATCGCCTGCTCCCAGGACGCAGGCCACTGGGGCTTTGGGGGCAGCAGCTTTGAGCGCTTCCCCAACGCCGTAGACGCCGGGCGCTTCGCCTTTGACCCAGAGGCCCGGGCACGCCTGCGGGCCCAGCACGGCCTTCAGGACAAGCTGGTCCTGGGCTTTGTGGGGCGCCTCACCAACCAGAAATACCCGGAGTTCTTATTGGAAATCCTCCGGGCGGTGAACCAGCTCCGGGAGGACGCGGTTTTGGTCCTCCTGGGCGAAGGGGAGCTGCGCGGCACCATGGAGGAGATGATCCAGGCCTACAAGCTGGACAATGTGCGCTTCATGGGCTGGGTGGACAACCCCCAGGAGTGGATGCAGGCCTTTGACCTGCTGCTGCTGCCCTCCCGCCACGAGGGCTTGGGTCTGGTGCTGGTGGAGGCCCAGGCTGCCGGCCTGCCCTGCCTGGCCTCGGACCAGGTGCCCCAGGAGGCCAAGGTCACGGACCGGCTGCGCTATCTCTCCATCCAGTCCCCAGAGCCCTGGGCCCAGGCCATCCAAACGGTGGATTTCTCCTACGACCGCCGGAAAGGCCGGGAGGCCGTGGCCGCCGCCGGGCACGACATCCAGGAGAATGCCAAGCGTCTGGAAGCCATCTATGACCAGCTGCTGCGCCAGCATCCCCTGGGCTCCGCCAGGGGCAACACACCCTGAGTTCCTTTGCTGCATAACTGGAGGCCCTATGTCCCGAACGGAAAATTCCCTGCGAAACATCAAATTCGCCCTGTTCTTCCAAGCCGCCAGCATTCTGGTGGCCTTCCTCACCCGAAAGGTGTTCGTGCTGGTGCTCACCCAGGAATATCTGGGCCTGGACGGCACCTTCTCCAACATCCTCACCATGCTCTCCCTGGCAGAGCTGGGCATTGGCGGGGCCATCACGTACAGCCTATACAAGCCCCTGGCCCAGGACGACCGGGCCCAGATCACCGCCCTCATGGCCCTGTTCCGGCGGGTGTATTGGAGCATTGGGGGGATTGTGGCCCTGCTGGGCTGCGCCCTAGCGCCCCTGCTCCCGGTGCTGATCCGGGACATGCCGGACCTGCCCCACATCTATCTCATCTACATGCTGTTCGTCCTGAACACGGCGCTGTCCTATTTCGGGGTCTATAAACAGTCCCTAATCATCGCCGACCAGCGGCAGTATATCACCTCTACCTGCCATTATGGGCTGAAGATGCTCCTCTTCCTAGCCCAGGCCCTGTTCCTCTGGCTGACCCACAACTATTTCGTCTACCTGGGCCTCATGCTGGGGGCCACCTTGGCGGAAAACCTGATCCTCACCTATCAGGCCAACCGCCTCTATCCCTACCTGAAAAAGGCCACACCGGACCCCCTGCCCCAGGAGACCAGGAAGGACATCCTGCGCAACACCAAGGCCCTGCTCACCCACCGGGTGGGGGGCATCGTGGTGTTCGGCACGGACAACCTGCTGATCTCCGCTTTCGTGGGGGTCATCTCCGTGGGCCTCTATTCCAACTACCTGATGGTCACCAACGGCCTCAAGACCGCTTACGGCCAGCTCTTCCGCTCCCTCACCGCCAGCGTGGGGAACCTGGGGGCCACCAAGGACTCTGGGCAGGCGGCGCTGCCGGTCTACTGGAAGGTCAACTTCGTGGGGGGGTGGCTCTTTGGCTTTTCCGCCATCTGCCTGGCGGTGCTGCTCAACCCCTTCATCGACCTCTGGCTGGGGGAGGCCTTCCTCTTCCGCCAGGAGATCGTCTGCCTCATCGCCCTGAATTTCTATGTGACGGGGATGCGGGAGGCCACCTTGACCTTCCGGGATGCGTACGGCCTCTACTGGTACGACCGCCACAAGCCCATTGCGGAATCCCTCATCAACCTGGCCGTCTCCGCCGCCCTGGCCATCCCCCTTGGGGTGGCGGGCATCTTCCTGGGCACCTTCATCAGCACCATGACCACCTGCTTCTGGATCGAACCGGTGGTGCTGTTCCACTATGGCTTCCACGCCCCGGTGAAGCGCTATTTTCAGGAATACGCCGTCAACACCCTGGTCACTCTGGCCACAGGGGCGGTGGTGTGGTGGCTCTGCACCCTGCTGCCTGGCAGCGGGATGGTCCTGTTCTGCGGGAAAGCCGCCGTGTGCCTGGTGGCCGGGAACCTGGGCTACCTGTTGGCCTACCACCGGCGGGAGGAGTTCCGTTATTTCCTCCAATTGGCATCGGGCATGGTGCGGCGGTTCAAACGGTAGCTCCAATCACATCCCTTACCTCTTTTGATCCACTGAAAAAGGCGGCACTTCCTCCTGGAAGCGCCGCCTTTTTGGCATTCTTTATCCCTGAATATTCGTCCGCTTATTTTTGATGAGGTACAGCTTCTGCCCATCTGCGGTGAGGCGGGCGTTGTCCAGGACCTCCGGACTCTCCAACAAAATCTCCCGAAGCTTGTTCATGGCAATGATGATGATCCCCCGGTCGGTGGCCTCAATGCCCTTTTCCTCCACATGCTTAAAGAACGCATTGAAATCCTTGGTGGCAAAGTAGTTGCGGCCCTCCAGGGTGATGGGACGGTAGCGCCCCCCTTGCAGCAGGGCGGGTTCCATCTGCTCCGCTTTGATCAGGTCCCCCTGGGAGGGGCGGACGGTGAGGGCGTACTTCCCCAGGCCCACAGGGTCCGCGAAGTGGTACTCCGCAGGCTCGCGGTGGATTTTCCCCTCCGGGTTGGTCTCTAAAAACATACGCCTTCCTCCTCTGCCAGCGCCCCAGGGGCGCGCCGGGTCTTGTTACAGTTCGTTGTCCAAACGCCGCTCGTCCACGGCCTTTTTCAGTTGGGCGGCAAAGGCCTCATAGTCCATGGCCCCCAAATCGCCCTTGGAACGGGAGCGCACGGCCACCTGGCCGCTCTCCGCCTCCTTGTCCCCCACCACCAGCATGTAGGGGACTTTTTCCAGCTGGGCTTCGCGAATCTTCTTGCCAATCTTCTCGTTGCGGTGGTCCACCTCTGCCCGGAACCCGGCGGCGTCCAGCTTGGCCGCCACGCTGTCGGCGTATTCCGCCGCCCGGTCGGTGATGGGCAGCACCTTCACCTGCACCGGGGACAGCCATGCCGGGAACGCCCCGGCGAAGTGCTCGGTAATCACGCCGATGAAGCGCTCGATGGAGCCCAGCAGGGCCCGGTGGATCATAATGGGGCGGTGCTTCTCCCCGTCCTCTCCCACGTATTCCAGCTCGAAGCGCTCGGGCATCTGCATGTCCAGCTGGATGGTGCCACACTGCCAGGTACGGCCCAGGGAGTCGGAGAGGTGGAAGTCCAGCTTGGGGCCATAGAAGGCCCCGTCCCCGGCGTTGATGATGAAGTCCTTGCCCATCTCGGTGATGGCGGTCTGCAAGGTCTCCTCCGCAAACTGCCACACCGCCTCGTCGCCCATGTGGTCCTCGGGCATGGTGCTCAGCTCGATCTGGTAGGTGAGGCCAAAGGTGGAATAGATCTCGTCAAAGAGCTTCACCACGTTCTTGATCTCGTCCTTCATCTGGTCGGGGGTCATGAAGATGTGGGCGTCGTCCTGGGTGAAGCAGCGCACCCGGAACAGGCCGTGGAGGGCGCCGCTCATCTCATGGCGGTGGACCAAGCCCAGCTCCGCCACCCGCAGGGGCAGTTCCCGGTAGGAGTGGGGCTCGTTCTTGTACACCAGCATCCCGCCAGGACAGTTCATGGGCTTCACGGCATAATCTTCCTCGTCGATCACCGTGGTGTACATGTTGTCCTTATAGTGGTCCCAGTGGCCCGACTGGTGCCACAGGTGCTGGTTGAGGATGATGGGGGTGGCGATCTCCACATAGCCGTAGCGCTTGTGGCAGCCCCGCCAGTAGTCCAGCAGGGTGTTTTTCAGCACCATACCCTTGGGGAGGAAGAAGGGGAAGCCGGGGCCCTCCTCGCTCATCATGAACAGGCCCAGCTCACGGCCCAGCTTCCGGTGGTCCCGGCGCTTGGCCTCCTCAATCTTTTCCAGGTATTCGTCCAGCTCGTCCTTCTTGGGGAAGGCAATGCCGTACACCCGCTGTAGGGTCTGGCGGTTGGAGTCCCCCCGCCAATAGGCGGCGTTGCAGGCGGTGAGCTTGATGGCGTTGCCCTTGATGCGCCCGGTGGAATCCAGGTGGGGACCGGCGCACAGGTCTGTGAAGTCCCCCTGCTTGTAGAAGCTGATGGTGGCGTCCTCCGGCAGGTCTTGGATGAGCTCCACCTTATAGGGCTCCTCCCGCTCCTCCATAAAGGCGATGGCCTCGCCGCGGGGCAGTTCGAAGCGCTCCAGCTTTAGCTTCTCCTTGCAGATTTTCCGCATCTCCGCTTCCAGCTCCTCTAGCTGGGTCTCGGAGAAGGGTTCGGGGGTGTCGAAATCGTAGTAGAAGCCGTTCTCAATGGCGGGGCCGATGGCCAATTTCACCTCCGGGTGCAGGCGCTTCATGGCCTGGGCCAGGACGTGGGAACAGGTATGCCAATAGGTCTGTTTATACTCGGGGTTTTCAAAGGTATACAGTGCAGCGTCAGACATGGTATCTCTCCTCCAAATAAAATTGATGGGGCTGCAAAGGCAGAAATCCCGCCCCTGCATCAGTCAGGGGCGGGATAGTACATATCTCGCGGTTCCACCCTGCTTGCGCCGCCTGTACAGACTGCGCCGCTTCGTTGCCGCTGTAACGGGCGGACCCGTCCCAGCCTAACAGCTATCGCTCTCGGTGGGCGGCTCAGGGATGGTGTCGCTTCCGGGGGGCGGCAGGGAGCTCACAGCCAAAGGCTCCCCTCTCTGGGCCCGCAGTGCGCCGGGCGAGTTCCCGTCTTGGCCAGTTTGGGTTTATGATGGTCTATTATAGGAGCTTTCCCCGGGCTTGTCAAGGGGTTTTCTGCCCTCTAGACAAGGCTGGAGGCCAGTGTGTCAGAGCCCACCGCACAACTCGCCCTACAATGGGCAGAATATATGGCTTTTCCGCCCCTTCTATGGTAAAATGGAAGCAACATCCCCCGCCCTGGCGGGGCAAATCAGAAGGATGGAAGGCGAACAGAGATGAACGATATGATGCGCAGAGTCCAGGAAGGGATCGACAGCCAGAGCTTTGCCAAGCTCCTGGGGCTCACCGTGGAAGAGGCCCAGGAGGGCCGTGTGGTGATCTCCTGCCAACGGCGGCCAGAGCTTTTGCAACAGACAGGCCTGCTCCACGGCGGCGTAATCAGCGCCCTGTGCGAGGCCTCCGGCGCCTACGCGGCCCTGACGGTGATCCCCGAGGGGCAGTCCATCATCGGCGTGGAGTGTAAGGTCAACCTCCTGCGGCCGGTGACGGCGGACAAGGCCATCGCCGTGGCCAAAGTCCTCAAGCGGGGCCGCCAGCTGATTGTGGTGGATGTAGAGGCCTTCAACCAGGGCAGCGACAAAATCGCCGCCAAGATGGTCTTTACCGGAACCCCGGTGGAGGGGTAAGCCGTACCACAACCCAAAACCCACAGAAAAAGAGGGGCTGTTGTAACAGTCCCTCTTTTGCATAGCTGGAAGGTTTATGTAATCTGGAAGCGTCCGATCAGGCTGTTCAGGCTCCGGGCCTGGCCAGAGAGCTCCATGGAGACCTCTGCACTCTCCTGGGCGGCGGAGGAATTGGCCTGAACCACTGTGGAAATCTCCTTGATGCCATTTTCCACAAAGGCAATCATCTCCGACTGCTGCACACTGGCGGCGGCAATCTCGTCCATCAGGGTCTTGATGGCCTGGATACACTCGTTGATGCGCTGCATGGTGGACACCGCCAGGTCTGTGGACTCCGTCCCCGTTTTCACGTCCTGGATGGAGCGTTTGATGAGCTCGTTGGTGTTCTGGGCAGCCTCTGTGGACTTGGCCGCCAGGCTGCGCACCTCTTCCGCCACCACAGAGAAGCCCTTCCCCGCCGAACCGGCGTGGGAGGCCTCCACCGAGGCATTGAGGGCCAGGATGCCCGTCTGGAAGGCGATATCCTCAATAGCCTTGGTGACTGCGACGATCTGGGCAGAGGAGCGGTCGATGTTCCGGGTGGCAGCGATGAGCTGTTCCATGTTGGTATCCGCCTCGGCGGCGTAGCCGGTAGCCTGGTCCACCAGCTTGCTGGCGCTGCCGCAGCGCACAGAGCTGTCCTGGATCTGGCTGGTGATGGCCGTCACGTTGGTGACCAGCCCGTCAATGGAGGCCGCCTGTTCGATGGTCCCCTGGGACAGGGCCTGGGCCCCGGTGGACACCCGGTCGGCACTGCTGTCCACCTGCCGGGCCACGTGGGTAATGTCCCGCAGCACCCGCACCAGGTTGGCGTGGATGGAGCGCAAGCTCTCATGGAGCAGCCGGAAGTCCCCGATATAATAGTCCTGGTTCCGGGTAACATCCACCGTAAGGTTGCCGTTGGCCATCTCTCCCAGAATCCGCCCCACGTCGTCAATGGTCTGCCGCAGGCAGCCGCAGACCCGGTGGGTGGTCTGGGCAATCATGCCGATCTCATCCTCACGGCCATAAAAGATTTCCAGCTCCCGGTCCGCTGAGAGGTTCAGGTCCCCTAGACGGCCGATGGCCCGTTCCACCACCATAAGCTCCCGGCTCTCCCGGCGCAGGATCAGCAGGGTGAGCAGGATAACCGCAACGCCTACCGCCGCGCACAGTACCCCCACCAGAATACGCACGTTGAGCACCGCTGCGTAGACCTCGGTGGCGTTGTCCCGAACCATAAAGACCCAGCCCCGGTCCTTCAAATACTTGTAGACCACCAGCTGCTTGGTGCGGTTCTCATCCCGGTAGGAATATGTACTGGCCTCGGTGCTGCCCTCGGTACGGATGCGCTGGATGATCTCCTGATACCCGGTATCTGTGGTCTCCGTATTCAGCAGGGCGTCGTCCTCATGGTATAGGTACACGCCGCTGTCCACGTTCAGGAACACGTATTCGCTGTTGGGCAGGCCCTTGATATTCAAATTCAGCAAAGCATCCATCAGGTGGCTGGCATAGACCCCGGCCCCCACATAGCCGATGCACCGCTGCCCATCAAAGATGGGGTAGTACATGGATAGGATCATGCTGCCGGTGCCTGGGGACTTCATAATCCCCAGGTTCGTCAGCTGCTGCTGGGCCAGGATGGTATCCTGGAAGGCAGCCAGGGAGTCCCCCGTCCGGGTGGTCATTCCAATGGCCCCCTGGGAGGTGTGGGTGAGGACATAGGTGCCCGGCGTGGCGATATACAAGCCCTCAAAGACCCCCTTGATGGAGGCGAATTCCTCCGTATACTTCTGGGCCCGGGCCAGCAGCCCAGGGTTCCCCGGGTCCAGGAGCAGATCATGGACCTCACTGCTCAGGGCGAACGCGGTCATGTATTCCTCCGCCGAGCGCACATACTCGTTGATGATGGCGGCCCGGGCCTCCACAGCATCAGTCATCTGGTTGGTGATATCGCTCTTGACCATGGACGCGGCATTGGTGGACACGATGATCCACAGCAGCAGCATCCCACCTAAGGTAATGGCCGATGTGATCACACCGATACGGGTGGCGAGTTTTTTGTTTGCGAGAAATTTCATAAACTCTCTCCTCCACATAATGATCCGCCCCAAAGACTCACTCCGCCCAGCGCTGCACGATGCCGTGGCGGCAGTCCATGGAGACCTTCATGCCGTCAAAGAGCTTCCGGGTCGCCCCCACGGCCCCCACGATCACCGGCTTCTCTAAGCTCATCCCCACCACGGCGGCATGGCTGCCCATGCCGTTCTCCTCGGTGATGACACCCTCCGCCTGGCGCAGATAGGGGAGGAACTCATTCCTGCTCTGGGGTACCACCAGGATCATTCCGGGACGAAATTTGTTCTTCACGTCCTCCAGGGTGCGGCAGACGCATAAAACCCCTTTGGCCGCCTTATCTCCCACCCCGGCCCCGGTGATGAGGCTGTTTCCCACCAGGTGGACCTTAATCATATTGGTAGTCCCGGCAATGCCGGCGGGAACCCCCGCCGTGACCACGGCGATGTCCCGGTCCTGGAGCAGCCCCGCCTCCTGGGCAATGCGCACGGAACCCTCGATCATCTCGTCGGTGGAGTTCACATAGTCCATAATCAGGGGGGTGACCCCCCAGGTCAGGGAGAGCTGCCGCTGGATCTTCTCATCCATCACGCAGGCAATGATGGGGGTCTCCGGGCGGAAGCGGCTGATAAGCCGGGGGGTGGCCCCGCTGGCGCTGACGGTGAGGATGGCGGTGGCATTGGTGTCTGTGGCGGTGGTGCAGGCGGCGTGGGCAGTGGCCCCGCCGATGCCCAGGCGCATATCCGGGATCATCTCCTTCAGCCGGCTATAGTAGTTGATATCGTTTTCCGTGCGCTCCGCGATGGCAGCCATGGTGGCCACGGCCTCCACAGGGTATTTCCCCGCCGCGGTCTCCGCAGAGAGCATCACCGCGGCGGTGCCGTCATACACGGCGTTGGCCACGTCGGTGATCTCCGCCCGGGTGGGGCGGGGGTTGGTGACCATGCTGTCCAACATCTGGGTGGCGGTAATCACGTGCTTGCCACAGCCCAGGGTATAGGCGATGGTCTCCTTTTGGATCACGGGAATCTCTGTGAAGTCGATCTCCACCCCCATGTCCCC
Organism: Evtepia sp.; assembly: GCF_056797215.1. Classification (NCBI taxonomy): domain Bacteria; kingdom Bacillati; phylum Bacillota; class Clostridia; order Eubacteriales; genus Evtepia; species Evtepia sp. The sequence continues at coordinate 51,546 of NZ_JBQILM010000003.1, read as the reverse complement.
CCGGGCGATCATCACCCCGTCGGCCACTGCCAAAATCTCGTCCAGGTTATCCACGCCCTCCTGGTTCTCCAGCTTGGCAATGATACGCATGTTGCACTGGTGCTCATCCAGCAGGCGGCGAATCTCCATCACGTCCTGGGCAGAGCGGCAGAAGGAGGCGGCGATGAAGTCAAAATCCTCCTGGATGCCAAAGAGGATGTCGTCCCGGTCCTGGGGGCTCATATAGGGCATGGACAGGTGGACGCCGGGGACATTGACCCCCTTATGGTCCTTGATGGGGCCGCCGTTCTCCACCACGCAGGTGATGTCCGTGTCGGTAACCTGGGTGACCCGCATGCTGATGAGGCCATCATCCAGCATGATCTGGGTGCCCTCCTTCACGTCCTGGGGCAGGCTGCGGTAGCTGATGCTGCAAATCTCATGGGTGCCCACCACCTCCCGGGCGGTGAGGGTGAAGGTCTGGCCAGTTTCCAGGGTCTCCTTCCCCTTCTCAAAGGATTTCAGGCGGATTTCAGGCCCCTTGGTATCCAGCAAGGCCGCCACAGGCTTGCCCAGCTTTTTTCGCATTGCCTTGAGGGATTCCAGGCGTTTTTTGTGGTCGGCGTGGGTGCCGTGGGAAAAGTTGAAGCGGGCCACGTCCATACCACTTCGGATCACCCCTTCCAGGATGGCGGGGTCGTCGGTGGCAGGCCCTAGGGTACAGATGATCTTTGTTTTTCTCATGAAAATACCTCCCTGTCTGATATATATTCTAATGGATAGGATGGGATAATCGAGAGTAAATCATTCTTTCATTCTACTCCCTTTCAGGGAGAGATGCAAGATATTATCGCCCCTGCCGGGGATTCAAACTTCTCCGCAATCCCTCCCCCACCAGCAGCAGGGCCAGCACCGTGGTGACGATGCACAGCCCGGGCGGGACCCAGGCCCAGGGCCGTCCGGTGAGGGTGGCCAGCTCAAGGGCACTGTTCATCAAATTCCCCCAGCTTGCCTGGGGAGTACGCAGGCCCACCCCCAGAAAGCTGAGGCTGGACTCCCACAAAATGGCCCGGCCTACCTTCATGGGCAGGCTTGCCCACACCGGGGCCACCACGTTGGGCAAAATGGTCCGCAGGAGGATGTCCCCATCTGTGGCCCCCAGGGCCCGGGCGGCCTCCACGTACTCCTTATTCTTGGCGGCCAAGGTGCTGCCATACACCAGCCGGGCCACCGAAGCCCAGCCCAGGCCACCAATGACGAAGATCAGGTTCCACACCGACGGCCCCAACAGGGACACCAGGCACAGCACCAAGATCAGGCTGGGAAAGGCCTGGACCACGTCGCAGGCCCGCATAATCCAGAACTGCCACCCCCGGCCCTTGTACCCCGCCAGCAGCCCCAGGGGGATGCCCAGTAAGGCGCTGAGCCCCGCCGAGGCGAAGCCCACCAGCAGGGACACCCGCCCCCCGTGGAGCAGCCGGGCCAGGAGGTCCCGCCCGGTGTCGTCGGTGCCCAGCCAGTGTTTCGGGCTGGGGGGGGCCCAAAAGCCGGCGGCCCGGTCTGTGAGGTTTGGGTCCTGGCCCAGGAGGGGGGGCAGCAGAAGCACCAGGGCCAGCATCCCCAGGAGGAACACCGCCCCGGCTAGGGCCGCCCGCTCCCCCAAAAAGCGGCGGAAGCTGCCGTTTCTCATGGCCTCCCACCTCCCCACTCCACGCTGGGGTCCACCAGGCGGTAAACCACGTCCATCAGCAGGCTCATCCCCAGCACCGCCAGGGCCACCACCACGGTGACGCCCATAATGACCGTATAATCCCTGCTGTTCACCGAGGTAAACAGCAGGCTCCCCATCCCCGGCCACCCAAAGACCCGCTCCACCACCATGGAACCGCCGATGAAGTGGGGGATGTGGTTCAACACGGTGGTAAGCACCGGGATCAGGGCATTGCGGAAGGCGTGTTTCCACACCACCGCCCCCTCCCCCAGGCCCTTGGCCCGGGCGGTGCGGATGTAGTCCTCCCCCAGCACCTCCCCCACCGCGCTCTGGGCCTGGCGGATCAGGTTGCCTATGCTCCCCAGGCATACCACCGCCCCTGGGAGCAACAGATGCCGCAGCAGGTCTGAAAGGGGGCCGCTTGTCCCCGCGCTGTACATCCCCGCGGCGGGAAGCCAGCCCAGTTTTACGGAAAAAAGGCAAATCCCCAGCAAGCTGAGGAAAAAGCCCGGGGCGCTGAAGCTGAACAGGGCCAGCCCCCCCGCCAGGCGGCTCCAACCGCTGTGGGGCTTCCAGGCGGCCAGCACCCCCAGGGGCACCCCCAGGAGCACCGCCCACAGGATACCCGTGCCAGTGAGGAGCAGCGAGGGGCCCATGCGCTGGGCGATCATCCTCCCCACACTCTGGCCGGTGCGGTAAGAAGTCCCCAGGTCCCCCCGGAGCAGGTCTTGCAGCCAGTGGAGATAGCGCAGGGGGATGGGCTGGTCGAAGCCAAGTTCAGCCTCCAGGGCAGCTCTTGCCGCGCTGGAGGCCTCTCCCTCTCCCGCCGCGTCCGCAATGGTGGCGGGGGCCATATTCATCATAAAAAACACCAGGAGCGTGATGCCGAAAAACACAGGCACCGCACTCAGGCAGCGTTTGGCAAATTGGTTCAAAGAAAAGTTCCTCCTGCACTTCCGGCCCCAAGGGGCACAGGCCGGGGAACCGGCCTTACGGAGGTAAGTCGATGGGTGGGCGGCCGGCCCATCAAAGGCAGCGGCCGCCCACTGGATGTTTCCTGTTAATTTTGGCCTGTCATGGTCCACGCCCACACGTTTTCGTTGCAGCTGGCGGAGGCGGGGTAGTCGATCCCCTCCACCGTCTTGGACTGGACCCGGAGGGAGTTGCTAAACCACAGGGGCACAAAGGGCATCTCCTCCCCCAGGTAGGCTTCCAGCTCTGCCACCAGGGTTTGCCGGGCATCCTCCTGGGTCTCAGCCTGGATGGCGGAGACCAACTGGGTATAGCGGCTCAGGTCCTGGACGTGGAAGATGTTGTTATCCACATGGAAGCGGCTGCCCGTAAACCACAGGGGCAGGCTGTTGGGGGTGTGGCTGGCGATGGCCATGTCATAGAGGCCGTCGCTCATCCCGGCGAAGAGGGTGGAGGAATCCACCGTCTGAATCTCCACCTGGAAGCCCACTGCCTCTAGGTCCTGCTGGATCAGGGCGGCGATGCTGGCCCGGGGGCTGGTGCAGGCCAGGGTGAGCTGCTTGCCGCTGTAGCCGCCCTCCCGCACCAATTCCTCTGCCCTGGCGGGGTCATAGCTGCCGAAGGGCTGGGGGCTGTAGGGGGTATCGGGGAGGATACTGCTGTTGGTGGCGGTGCCCAGGCTGCCAGTGGACTGCTGGCACAGCAGCTCCTTGTCCAGCGCGGCGTTGACAGCCTGCCGCAGCGCCGATGCACCCAGGGAGCTGTTGTTGAGCATCAGCTCGTAGAAGGTAGAGGGGACGCTGTCCTCCACCACGGTGAAGCCCGCCGCCTCCGCCGTGGGACGGTTCTCCTCAGAGACATTGGCCCCGAAGGCATAGTAGTCCAGGTCCCCGGAGATCAAGGCGGTGAGCAGATTGGCCTTGTCCATGACGGTGATGGTCATGGTATCGAAGCCAGGGGCCCCCAGCTGGTAGTCCTTGTTGGCCTCCAACACCAGGCTGCTCCCCGCCACCTCAGAGACAAACTTACAGGGGCCAGAGCCCACGGGCTTCAGCCAAAATTCGTCCTTCACCAGCTCCTCTATGGGGATATCCTGAAGCAGGTGGGTGGGCAGGACGTAGAGGTCCCGGTTATACTCCACCAAAAATTCCTCCGGCACCACGGTGGTCTTGAAGCTGAGCTTGAGGCTGTGGTCGTCCAGGGCTTCCACGCCCAAAGTCTCCCCACTGGCCTGGGCCCCCTGTTCGTTGGTGCCGGTGAGGCAGGCGAAGCTGCCCTGTCCCAACACGCCGCTGGCGGGGTCGGTCATCCACTGGATGGTCTCCACCCAATGCTGGGCGGTGACAGGGGTGCCGTCGTGGAACGCGGCCTTCTCGTCCAATGCAAAGACGATGGCCCTCCCCTCGTCGGCACTCTCCCAGCTCTTGGCAGCCCTCGGCAGGCAAGTCCCGTCAGCCTGGATGTAGGCCAGGCGGTCATAAATCTTGTCGTAGATGATCCGGGAGTAATTGCTGCCTGACAAGCTGTAGTAAGGCATCAGGGAATCCCAGGGGTTGGAGAGGCCATAGCTGAGGTCCCCTCCGGCGGTGGCTTCGTTCTGTGTCCCATCTCCGGCGCAGCAGGCCAGGCCCAGGGTCAGGGCCAAGGTCAAAAAGAGGGCCCCCGCTCGCTTCCAAATATTCTTCATTGTGTCTCCTTTGCCACGTGGCAGTCCGGTAAAAATTGCTGTGTGTTTGCCTTAGTCTTCCGCTGTCAACTCCTCATACTCGTCATAGTCATCTGCCGCATCCATTTGAGAGTTGATCATCATCTGCTCAAAGTGTGCGTCCAGCTGCTTGGTGAACTCCTGGGCGGCGTTATAGCCCATGCGCTTGTGGCGGTTGTTCATGGCCGCCACCTCAATGATAATGGCCAAATTCCGGCCAGGCTTCACGGGGATGGTGATGGAGGGAATCTTCATATCCAGGATGGTGGTAAACTCCTCGTTGGTGCCCATGCGGTCGTAGAAGGTATTGTCGTTCCAGGGCTCCAAATTCACCACCAGGTCTAAGTTCTTCTCCTCCCGGACAGAGGACATGCCGAAGAGCTGCTGCACATCCACAATGCCGATGCCCCGCAGCTCAATGTAATGGCGGATCAGCTCCGGGGCGGAGCCCACCAGGCGGGTGCCGATGTGGCGGATTTCCACAGCGTCGTCGGCCACCAGACGGTGGCCCCGCTTGAGCAGCTCCACAGCGGTCTCGCTCTTACCCACGCCGGACTCACCCATAATGAACACGCCCTCGCCGGATACGTCCACCAGCACACCGTGGCGGGTGATCCGGGGGGTGAGCTTGGCCTTGAGCACGTCGGTGAGGTTGGGCAGAAGCAGCGACGTGGCCTCCTTGCTGCGCAGGATGGTCCGCTGGTGCTTTTCGGCCATCTCCATCAGCTCCGGGAAGGGCTCTAAGTTCCGGGTGAGGATGAGGGCAGGAATGGGATACGCGAAAAAGGCGTCGAAGCACTTGCGCCGCTCCTCTTCGCTCTGGTTGCTCAGGTAGGTCCATTCCACCTTGCCGATGAGTTGGAGTCGGGTGGGGTCGAAGTATTCAAAAAAGCCCAAGATCTGCAACGCAGGGCGGTTGATCTCGTTTTTCCGGATCTGGCAGCGTTCAAAATTCTTGCCTTTGTTGAGCACTTCCAGCTCAAAGCGTTCGATAATCTTATCTAACCCAAGGGTCTGGGATGATGCCATGGTGATTCCTCCTCTGATGCCGCGGGACGCGGCGGATCGAATGGGGTGTCTGCCTAATCTGGTACATTATACCACAGGCTGTCCACCCTGGCAAGAAAAAGCGCGCTTCCGGCAGCGCGGCAAATGCCCCCCTTTCGTGGTTGACAAAGTACGGGGAGGAGGCGGTATAATAGACGCAGAAGGGCGCTGTTACAACGGTCAGCCCATTTCAGTCAATGTATCAAACAGTTGACGTTTGGATGCCAGCCGAGCGGTCAACACGCTTTTGCAGTCGTAAGTATAAGTCCGATTGCTAGGCACACCAAAACTCGGCGTGCTGCCCCGCCAGGGTTTGTCAATTCCTAGCACCTTGGCACAAAAAAAACAGACGCCTCCGATGATTCGGAAGCGTCTCTTTTTTCAAGCCTCGCAGGGTTCGCGCCCATGGGGCGCACGCAGTCAGGCCGCAGCCTTTGGCAAAAAGGCAACGCCGCTTGCCGCCTTACACTGCGCGGGTGACTTTGCCCGAACGGAGGCAATGGGTGCACACATAGACGTGCTTGGGCGTACCATTGACAATCGCCTTGACCCGCTTGACGTTGGGCTTCCAAGGACGATTGGAGCGGCGGTGGGAGTGGGACACCTGAATGCCGAACACGACGCCCTTGTCGCAAAATTCACACTTAGCCATTCGCTTGACCTCCTCGCTGATTTATTCTTGGGGCACAGCCGCTGAAAGCAGGGGAGGCCCACCCGTGGTTAAAAAGTATCGGTTAGTATAATACCAGAACCGGGGGAAAAATGCAAGTCCTATTTTGCGGATTTCTGAGAAAAGCTGGGGAGATTTCCCGCTGTCACGACCAAGTCTCCTCGCTCTCATGGCGCTTTTCCCGGCGCATGAGCTCTTGGAGGACAGTTTGGGGCTTTTTCCCGTGGTAGAGCACCTCATAGGCCGCCTGGGTGATGGGCATCTCCACCCCCACCCGGGCCGCCAGCTCCCGGGCGGAGGCCACGGCATAGTAGCCCTCCACCACCGCGCCGATGCGCCCGATGGCCTCCTGGACCTCCACCCCCTGGCCGATGAGGATGCCCGCCCGGTAATTGCGGGAGTTCATGGAGGTACAGGTGACAATCAGGTCCCCCATCCCCGCCAGACCCGCCAGGGTATCCCGCCGGGCCCCCAGGGCCACTGCTAGGCGGGCGGTCTCCGCCAGGCCCCGGGTCATGAGCATGGCGCGGGTATTGTCCCCCAGGCCCATGCCGGTGCAGCAGCCGGCGCACAGGGCCATGACGTTTTTCAGGGCCGCCCCCAGCTCCACCCCCACGGTGTCGTAGGCGCTGTAGACCCGAAAGCGGTCGTTGATGAACAGATCTTGGACCTTCTCCGCCGCCGCCCGGTCCTCACAGGCGGAGACCACGGCGGTGGGGACCCTGCGGGCCACCTCCTCCGCGTGGGAGGGGCCGGAGAGGGCCACCACTGGGCAGATTTCCCCGGTGACTTCCCGGATCACCTGGGTCATCCGCAGGGACGTCCCCTTCTCAATGCCCTTGGACACGGAGATGAGCACCATGTCCCGGCGCAGGTGGGGCTTGATCTCCGCCGCTGTGGCACGCAGGGCAAAGGAGGGGGTGGCCAGCACCACCGCGTCACAGCCCGCCACGCAGGCCAGGTCAAAGCTCAGCCCCAGCGTCTTGGGCAGGGGGACCCCAGGCAGGAGGGGGTTCTCCCCAGCCTCTGCCAGGTGCTTGGACTCCTCCTCCAAATAGGACCAGAGGGTCACCTGGTTCCCGTTTTCCACCAGCAGCAGGGCCAGGGCTGTCCCCCAGCCGCCGCTGCCCAACACAGCGATCTTCATGACTTCGCCTTCTTTCTCAGGGATAGCTTAGGCTCCTCCCCCCGGAGCAGACGGGCCAGGTTCGCCCGGTGCTTCCAGTCAATGAGCCCCGCCGCCAGCAGAGCCGGGATGGCGATGGAGGGGGTGGGGTACAGGAGGGCGGAGCTCACGCCAAAAGACGTGGCCGCCAAAATGGAGCCCAGAGACACCCAGCGGGTGAGCAGCACCCCCAGGAAGAAGAGCCCCCAGGCGATCAGCGCCACCCGCCAGTCCACCAGCAGGGCCAGGGTGCCCCCGGCCAGGATGCCCTTACCCCCCCGGAAATGCAGGGTACAGGGGAACACATGGCCCAGCACACAGAATACCCCCGCCCAATATTTGATAAACAGGGGCGGCTTCTCTCCCATGGGCATGACCACGGTGAAAATACCCCAGGCAATCAGCACAGACAGCACCATTTTCAGCATATCCGTGGCAATCACCATCAGGGTCAGCTTATTGCCCCCATAGGTCCGCTGGAAGTTGGTGAGGCCGCCGTTGCCGCTGCCGTGCTGGCGCACGTCGTCGTGAAGGAACAGCTTGGAAATCATCACCGCCCCGTTGCAGTTGCCCAGGAAGTAGGCAATCACCGCCGTGAGGGCCAGGGCAAACAGGGCGGTTTCCCGGCTCATGGCGTCGAAAAGCACGGAAATTCCTTCCATGGCTCAACCCTCCTTCTCGCCCTTTTGGCGGATGGTCAAGCGCAGGGGCGTGCCCTCCAAGCCAAAGGTGCTGCGGATTTGATTCTCCAAGTAACGCTGGTAGGAGAAGTGAAAGAGCTTGGCGTCGTTGCAGAAGAACACAAAGTGGGGGGGCTTGATCCCCGTCTGGGTCATGTAGTATATCTTCAGCCGCCGGCCCTTGTCTGTGGGGGGCTGAACCCGGGCGGTGGCATCCGCCAGGAGGCTGTTGAGCATCCCGGTGGTGATGCGCATGGACGCCTGTTCGTTGACATATTGAATGAGCTGGAACAGCCTTGGCACCCGCTGCCCTGTAAGGGCGGAGATGAAGAGGATGGGGGCGTAGGTCATATAGGCCAGGTCCCGGCGGATATCCTCCCGCATCCGGTCCATGGTCTTGTCGTCCTTCTCTATGGCGTCCCACTTGTTCACCACGATGATACAGGCCTTCCCGGAGTCATGGGCCATACCGGCCACCTTGGTGTCCTGCTCGGTGACCCCCTCGTTGGCGTCGATGAGCACCAGGCACACGTCGCAGCGCTCAATGGCCATGGCCGCCCGGAGGACGGAAAACTTTTCGATCTGGTCGTTGACCTTGGCCTTTTTCCGCATCCCGGCGGTGTCGATGAAGCGGAATTTCCCCACCTCGTTCTCAAAATAGCTGTCCACCGCGTCCCGGGTGGTTCCGGCCACTGGGGAGACAATTACCCGCTCCTCCCCCAAAATCCGGTTGATGAGGGAGGATTTGCCCACGTTGGGCTTGCCAATCACCGCCACCTTGATGACGTCTGGGTCCTCGTCCTCCTCGTCCTCCTCGGGAAAGTATGCAAAGCAGGCGTCCAGCAGGTCCCCGGTGCCGTGGCCGTGGACAGCTGAGACGGCCACGGGGTCCCCCAGCCCCAGGTTGTAAAACTCATAGATGTCCGGGTTGGTCATGCCCACCTGGTCCATCTTATTCACCGCCAGCACAATGGGACGGCGGGATTTCAGGAGCATATTGGCCACCTCATGGTCCGAGGCGGTGAGCCCGGTCTTGACATCGCAGAGGAACACAATCACCGTGGCGTTCTGAATGGCAATCTCCGCCTGCTTGCGCATGAAGGACAGGATTTCCGTGGTGGTCCCCGGCTCAATACCGCCGGTATCCACCAGGTCGAAGGTCCGGCCCCGCCACTCGCAGGGGGCGTAGAGCCGGTCCCTGGTCACGCCGGGGGTGTCCTCCACAATGGAGAGCCGCCGTCCCACCAGCTTATTAAATAGCATGGATTTGCCCACATTGGGGCGGCCAACAATGGCCACGAGAGGTCTTGCCATAGTCTCACCTCCAAAATAAAACGTGAAAAATTTATAGCTTAAAAATCGCGTCGAAGAGTGCAAACCCGTCCTGGGGCACGCTGCGCACCGGGACCCCCAAAGCCTGGGAGACCTGTTCCAGGCTCACGTCGTCCAAAAACACCGTCTCCCCGTGGCGCAGCATGTTCTGGGCGATGAGCAGCTCCTCCCCCAGGGGCTTGCCTCGGAGCTGGGCAATCAGGTCCCCCCCGGTGATGAGGCCTGCCACGGTGATGGTCTCCCCGAAAAAGTGGTTGACGATGGGATAGAGCTGATACTGCAAATCAGTATGACAGCTTGCCCCGCCCCTGTCAATCATTTCCCGTAGAAAGGGGGCGGCCGCCACCCCGGTGGCCATGGAAAAGGGCCGGGGGTGGAGCTCCTCTGGGGCGGTGAGGCAGGCCCCCTTCCACTCCGTCTCCAAAAGGCGGAGCATCCCCACGCCGTTTTCCAGCTGGGTGTAGTCCTCAAAATATGCATCCTCTGGCAGGGGCAGCCCGGCCTGAAGGTAAAACTCATCGGAACACCAGAAAATGCGGCTGCCGTGGGCGTCCAGGCAGTGCTGGGCGAAGGACTCCACCTGCGCCACCAGTTGGGCGGCCTCCGCCTGGGTATAGGGCCGCAGGGGGTGCAGGCCCGCCCGGTGGCGGGTGAGGCCCACAGGGACCACGGACACGCTCTTCACCTGGGGGTACAGCGCCGCCAAGTCCTCCATGCTCTTTTGGAGCACCGGGCCGTCGTTGATGCCGGGGCAGGCCACGATCTGGCAGTTCATCACGATCCCCGCCTGGGCAAAATCCCCCATGATCTCCATGCACTCCCCCGCCCGCTGGTTGCCCAGCATCAGGCGGCGGACCGCCGGGTCCGTGGCGTGGACGGAGATGTTGATGGGGGAGATATGCAGCTCACAAATCCGCTGCCGCTCCCGGCGGCTGAGGTTGGTCATGGTGATATAGTTCCCCATGAGGAAGGAGAGCCGGGCGTCGTCGTCCTTGAAGTACAAGGTCTCCCGCATCCCCGGCGGCATCTGGTCCACAAAACAGAAGATGCACCGGTTGGCGCAGCCCCGGGGGCGGTCCATCAGGTAGGTCTCAAACTCTAGGCCCAAATCCTCCCCCACGTCCTTGTGCAGGCGGAGGGTTCGGGCCTTGTCCCCGGCCTGAAGCTCTAGCTTCAGCTTGGGGTCGTAGCCGTAAAACTTATAGTCCAGCACATCCCGGATGGGATGGCCGTTGATGGACAATAGGGTCTCCCCCACCTGCACCCCTGCCCGCTGGGCGGGACTGCCGGGGCTCACCCTTTGAATCACTGTTTTCGCCATGCCGCCGCCCCCTTTTCCGCCAAAAAAAGAAAGAGGGGGGACCCCCTCCTCTTTTTTCCTATTTGGACAATTAGTTCTCCTGCACCTGACCAAACACCTTACCGTCGTAAGTCATGCAGGCCGTGCACAGCCGGTGGGGCAGACGATATGCGCCGCACTTGGGGCAGGTGGTAACTGCGGGAGCCGCCAGCTTCCAGTTGGCACGCCGCTTGTCCCGTCTCTGCTTGGAGACTTTGCTCTTAGGAACCGCCATTTCGAGACACCTCCTTGGTGACGCCCTTGCGGGCATAGTGTTGGGTACTACTCAGCGTTATCATCATGAGCAAGCAGCTTCTGGAGCGCGGCCCACCTGGGATCGGGCTGCTTCTTGCACCGGCAGGGCTCCTGATTGAGATTCACGCCGCAGCCGGGGCAAAGCCCCTTGCAGTCATCTGAGCATAAATGTTTCGTATCCATGTCGAGGACAAAAGCGGTGTAGGCCAGCTCGCCTACGTCCACCTGGCCGTCCTCCAACAGGACAAGCTCGTCCTCCTCTTCCCCCTCCAAGGTCTCGGCCAAGAGGTAGGACAAGGGGACGGTCTTTTCCCGGCTGAACTGGCCCATGCAGCGGTCGCAGGTATAGTCCAGCAGGGAGGTCGCCTGACCCTCCAGAACCAGCAATCCGGCGGTGTTCTTCACCTGCCCCGCCACCTGGACGGGCCGGGAGATGGGCTGCTCCCCAAAAAAATCCTCCTTGGACAGGTCCAGGGAGAAGGAGAAGGGGACACTGGCGCCTGGTTCATGAATGATCGCTCGAAGGTTCAGTCGCATAACATACTCCTCACATGGTACGGGGGTCATTGTAGCAAAAAAAGTCCCGCTTGTCAAACACTTTCTTCCTATTTTATAAGAGTTGTGCTAAAATATCCCCAAAGCCCCCGGCGCAGTGCGCCGCAACTGTGAAATATGATACCTGGCACGAAACCATTGTTTGAAAGGAGCTCCACCATGCGGGAGTTTACCATCGCCCCAAACGACGCCGGCCAGCGGCTGGACCGCTGGCTCTCCAAGACCCTCCCCCTCCTCCCCGCCGCCCTGGCCCAGAAGTACATCCGCCTAGGCCGGGTGAAGGTAAACGGGAAGAAATCCAAGCGGGATGTCCGCCTGGTCCGGGGGAACCTGCTCCAGCTCTACATCAACGACGAGTTTTTCGACCGCCCCACCCCGGAGAACGCCTTCCTCTCCGTCTATAAGCCCCAGCTCAGCATCCTCTATGAGGACGAGAACCTCTTGCTGGTGGACAAGCGCCCGGGGATGGTGGTCCACCCCGACGAGCAGGAGCGGGTGAACACCTTACTCACCCACATCCACGCCTACCTCTACCAGAAAAAGGAGTGGTCCCCCTACCAGGAGGGCTCCTTCGCCCCCGCCCTGTGCAACCGCATCGACCGCAACACCGGCGGCATCGTCATCGCCGCCAAGAACGCCGAGGCCCTGCGGATTATGAACCAGAAAATCCGGGACCGGGAGGTGGAGAAATCCTATCTCTGCATCATCCTGGGCACCATGGACCCACCCCAGGGGAAGCTGGAGGGCTTCCTCTTAAAGGACGAGGTGAAAAAGCAGGTCTCCGTCCACAAGCGGCCCATTGAGGGGGGCCGCACCGCCGTGACCCTCTACCGCACCCTGGCCAAGGCCAAGGGCCTCTCCCTGATGGAATGCCGCCTGGTCACCGGGCGCACCCATCAAATCCGCGCCCAGTTTGCCGCTGCGGGGCATCCCCTGCTGGGGGACGGAAAATACGGCCGGGAGCGGGAAAACCGCCAGCGGGGGCGCACCTCCGGCCAGGCCCTGTACGCCTACAAGCTCTCCTTCCCCTTCCCCACTGCGGCAGGCATCCTAGAGCCCTTGCGGGGGCGGGAGTGGGTGGTCCCGGCGGTGGATTTCGTGGCGGAATACTTCCCGGAATGCTCCATTCATGTATAATTTCCCCCCATTTCACCCCCTTTTTTGAAAAAATATCCAAGTAACGCTTGCATTCTCTCTACAATTCTGGTATATAAATTGAGTAAATTACCAGAAGGGACCCTATATATGCCGATTCGACCCATCCACATCCCATCCTTCCGCATCCCACAATTGAATGCCTTTGAGATTAAATTCTTCATGGCCCTGCTCATGGTCCTGGACCACTTGGACCATATCCCTGGGCTGCTCTCCACCACCCAGGCCGGGGTCTTTCACGTAATCACCCGCTGTGTCGCCGTCTGGTTCGCCTATGCCGCCGTGGAGGGCTTTTGGCACACCCGCAACAGCCTGCTTTACAACCTGCGCCTGCTCCTCTGGGCTCTGGGCATGGCCCTGGGGAACCTGCTGTACAACCACATGGCAGCGGAAAAAGGGCTGTCCATTCACAACAACATCTTCCTCACCCTGGCGGTGGGGGTGCTGGCCCTGAACATCCTGTCTGGGGAACACGGCGGGAAGCCCACCACTGGCGGGAAGCTGCTGCGGATTGTCATGGTAACAGCCCTGGTGGCCCTGGGCTTCATCTTCACCGAGGGCGGCATCGTCTTATTGCCCTTCATGCTCATCACCTACACCTTCCGCAGCCGCCACAGCACCCGCAACCTCCTCTACTTGGCCCTGTCCATCTTCCTCTTCGCCATCTCCTATCAGCCCTACCCCACCGCGCGAGAGACCTTACAGATGCTGGCCTTCAACTCCGACTTCCTCTTCCTCACCGTGCTGCCCTTCCTGTCCCTCTACAATGGGAAGCGGGGGCCGAAAACCACCTTTACCAAATACTTCTTCTATCTCTTCTACCCCCTGCACCTGTGGATTATTGGGGCCATCGCACTGATGATGGCATAAAGGCATTTCCCTTTACAGCTCCTTGCACAGACACCGGCGCGGCCTGAACATGGGCCGCGCCGGTTTGTTTGTGTCAGTTGATTTTCACCTGTTCCCACAGGGTATTCATATAGTTCAACATCTCGTCTGGGAGGTTGCGGTAAGCGTAGCGGTTGTACAGCTCTGCAAAGCCCTGGATCTCCGGGTAGAGGATGTCCATGACCTCCTCCCCCATCTCCTCCTGGTAGTCCTCGTTCTCATAGACCAGGCGGTTGGGGCAGGCGTAGTAGAGGTATTCCGCGTTGGCCACGGCGGGCTCCTCACTGAGCATGTAGTTGATAAAGATTTCCGCCAGCTCCTGGTCCTGGCAGCAGGCAGGCACACACATGGCATCGAAGAAGTAGTTGGTGGTTTCCGGGTAGTAGAACTGCAAATCCACCGTAGGGGCCTGGGCGTCCACCATGGTGAAGTAGTCCCCGGCGTAGTAGGCCCCAACATCCGCCTCCCCGGCCTCTAGGGCGTTGAAAATCTCGTCCATGACGTAGGCCTTTACCAGGGGGCGCTGGTCCACCAGGGCTTGGAAGGCCTGGTCCCACTGGGCCTTGTCCTCTGTATTCACGTCAATCCCCAGGCGGTACATGGCGGTGCCGAAGGCGTCCCGGGCGTTGTTAAATTGGAGGATCGACCGGGTGTACTTCTCGTTCCACAGCAAATCCCAGCCCTGGGCGTCTGCCGGGTCCACCGTATTGGCGTTGTAAATGACCCCCACCACGCCGTAAGTATAGGGCACGGTATAGGCCTCTTCTGGGTCGTAGTACAGCCCCCGGAAGTCCTCCCCGATATATTGATAGTTGGGGATGTTGTCAAAGTTCAGGGGCCGGAGCATCCCCTCCTCTTGGAGGCGGGCAATCATATAGTCCGAGGGGATGATGACATCGTAGCTTACCGCCCCGCTCTTCAGCTTGGCGTAGAGGTCCTCGTTGCTGGCGTAGGTGGAATAGTTCACCTTCACCTTCTCCCCATAGGTCTCCTCATACCATGTCTCAAAGGCGGCGATGGTATTCAGGGACCCGTCCGAGCCGTCGGAGATATATTCCCCCCAGTTGTACACGTTGAGGGTTCGGACGTTCTGCTCCCCAGCGATGGAGGTGACCACAATCAGCGCCAGGGCCACCGCCACCACGCCTCCGGCCAGGAACTTGCCCCCCCGGCCGCTGCGGCGGCGGCGCTTGGGGGCCCCCTCCTCGTCGCTGTCGTCCATCAGGTTGTTGACCACCAGCAGGGCCAGAATGGCAAAGAATATCAGGGTGGCCAGGGCGTACATCTTCGGCGTGACCGTCTTTTTGGTCATGCTATAGATGCGGATGGGCAGGGTTTCAAAGCCGTTGCCGGCGGTGAAGTAGCTGATGACGAAGTCGTCCAGAGAGAGGGTGAAGGCCATAATCATGCCGGTGAGCACCCCGGGCATGATTTCTGGCAGCTCCACCTTGAAGAAGGCCCGCACCGGGGTACAGCCCAGGTCCATGGCCGCCTCGGAGAGGGCGGGGTCCAACTGGCGCAGCTTGGGCAGCACCTGTAGGATCACATAGGGCAGGCAGAAGGTGATGTGGGCAATGAGCATGGTCCAAAAGCTCAGGCTGGTGCCCAGGCCCATGAGCCGCCCCACAAAGACGAACATCAGCATCAGGGAAATCCCGGTGATGATATCCGGGTTCACCATGGGGATGTTGGTGGCGGTGCGCAGGGCGTATTTCAAATAGCGGTTGCGCAGCTTGTTGATGCCCACAGCGGCGGCGGTACCCATGATGGTGGACAGCAGGGAGGCCGCCAGGGCCAGCACCAAGGTGTTCTTCAGGGCCCCCAGGGTGTTGGCGTCCCGGAAGAGCTCCTTGTACCAGTGCAGGGAGAAGCCGGAGAACACCGACAGGCTGTTGCCGCTGTTGAAGGAAAACACCAACAAAATCACAATGGGCGCGAAGAGGAAGAGCAGAATCAGCGCCGTATAAATTTTTGCAGAAAGCCGCATTTAGATCCCGCCTCCTTCCGTGCGCCGGGCCGCCAGGTAGTTCAGCAAGGCCATGCAGGCCAGCAGCACCACCATGAGCACAAAGGCAATGGCCGCGGCAAAGTGGAGATTATTGGCCACGTACTGCCCCTCGATGGCGTCACCGATGAGGAAGAACTTGCCGTCCCCCAGCTTTTGGGAGATATAAAAGGTACTGATGGAGGGGATGAGCACCATGTTCACCCCGGAGATTACCCCCGGCAGGCTCAGGGGCCACACCACCCGGCGCAGCACCCCGAAGCTGCTGCACCCCAGGTCCCGGGCGGCCTCCAAGAGCTTCCCGTCCATCTTTGCCATGATGGAGTAGAGGGGCAGGATCATGTAGGGGAAGTAATCGTAGACCATGCCAATGACCACCGCCGCCTCGGTGCCGATGATGTGGATACGCCCCAGGTGCAGGGCCGCCAGGAAGTTGTTCAGAATGCCGGTGTCCTGTAAAATCGTCATCCAGGCGTAGGTGCGGATGAGGAAGTTCATCCACATGGGGATCATAATGACCGTCATGAAGGTCTTTTGCACCTTGGGCTTGGCCCGGGCCATGATATAGGCGATGGGATAGCCCAGCACCAGGCAGATGGCCGTGGAAATCAACGCCAGCTTCAGGGAGCGCCAGAAGATGAGCAAGTAGGTGTGGACCTCCCCGCCATCGGCGGTGGAGAAGAAAAAGCGCTGGATGTGCGCCAAGGTGAAGGCGAAATTGTCGTCTGTAAAGGCGTAATAGGCCACGAACAGCAAGGGCACCAGGATGAAGAGCAGGGCCCAGGCGGAGTATGGGCCCAGGGCCAGGACCTGCCGCCGGGCAGGACGGGCTACAGTTTTCATGCTTCCTCCTCCCCTAAGGTCTCGTCGGAGAGCTCTTCCAGCTCGTTGGAGAAGGAGGAGTAGTCCCCATACAGGTCGGAGTACTCAGACTTCTTCATAATGTGGATGGCGTCGGGCTCTAGCTGGATGCCGATTTCCTCGTCCACGTCCACAAAGTCCGTGGTCTGGATCATCCACTTAAAGCCCCCCACGTCCACGATGATCTCATAGTGGACCCCCAGGAAGGTCACGGAGGTGACCACCCCTGTCAGCTGCCCCTGTTCCAGGGGGACAATGTCCACGTCCTCCGGCCGGACCACCACATCTACCGGCTCGTTTTTCCCAAAGCCCGCGTCCAGGCAGTGGAACTTGGCCCCGGAGAAGCGCACCTGATAGTCCGCCAGCATCACCCCGTCCAGGATGTTGCTCTCCCCGATGAAGTCCGCCACGAAGGCGTTGACAGGCTCGTTGTAGATATCCACAGAGGTGCCGATCTGGTGGATGCGGCCCTCGGACATCACCACCACCGTGTCGGACATGGACAGGGCCTCCTCCTGGTCGTGGGTGACGAAGATAAAGGTGATGCCCGTCTGCTTCTGAATCTTTTTCAGCTCCACCTGCATGTCCTTGCGCAGCTTCAGGTCCAGGGCCCCCAAGGGCTCGTCCAACAACAGCACCCGGGGGTGGGCGATGAGGGCCCGGGCGATGGCCACCCGCTGCTGCTGGCCGCCGGAGAGGCGGGTGACGTTGCGGCGTTCAAAGCCTGTCAGGGCCACCAGGGCAAGCATCTCCTGGACCCGCTCCTGGATTTCCTCCTTGGGCACCTTCTTCTCCCGGAGGGGGAAAGCCACGTTCTCGTAGACATTCAGATGGGGAAAGAGGGCATATTTCTGAAACACGGTGTTGACGCTGCGCTGGTGGGGGGGCAGGTCGTTGATCCGCCGCCCCAGGAAAAGCACGTCCCCCTCGTCTGGGGTATCGAAGCCCCCGATGAGCCGCAGCAGGGTGGTCTTGCCGCAGCCAGAGGGCCCCAGGAGGGTGAGGAATTCGTTGTCATAGATGTCTAGGTTGATCCCCTTGAGGACGGGCTCCCCATCAAAGGATTTGGTAATGTTTCTCAGTTCGATGATTTTTTTCACAGCGGGCCTCCCACGACAAAAAAAGCTGCGTGCCAAAGGCACACAGCTTGCAAAAATCGACACGTCCACCGCTGGGGAGGCGGAGGCTTCGCCCAGGGGGAGCGGGATGATGAGAGTCTATATAGCAAGAACCTTACTTTTACTACTCTTATTGACCATTTCACAAGTTTGTATGCCGTTAAGGCACTGGTTTATAGTTACCAACTTATAAAACTTGGGCTTTTAACCCAATCAATAAGGCAACAGAAGTTGCCGCCGCAACATGCGGAACTCGGCATTCGACCCGGCTGTCCGTATGGCCTTGGCTGCGGGCGGAGCGCTGGGTAAGCGCAGCTGGCAGCGGTCGTGTTCTTTGGAAAGACTCCGATTATGTTGTTTTCCAATGAAATTGTGTGTTTATTGTAGCAGAAAAACCCTGCGGTGTCAATGGCGGATTATGCGCAAAAGAGCAGCGAGAGCAGCCCCCGGTAGACCTCCAGCAGGGACAGCCTCCCCACCGCCTCCTGGGCTATCAGCTTCACCGAGGCCCGCTCCTCCCCGTCCACCAGGATGGTAAGCTGGCCCAGCTCCTGCCCCTGCTCCACCGGGGCCTGGACGGATTCCAACAGGTCTACCGTCGTGGCCAGCTTCCCGGCGTCCTCCTTGGCCAGGAGAAGCCGCACCTCCTCCGACAGCACCGGCTGCACGGAGCCCTGCCGGCCCAGCTCCACCGCCACAGGCACCAAGGGCTCTGAGGGGGCCGCTGTCACCAGGGTGTAGGCGGAGAAGCCGTAGTTCAGCAGGGTCTTGGCAGCCTCAAAGCGGTCGCTGCTGGTGGGAGAACCCAGGACCACGGCAATCATCTCCATGCCCTCCTTTTCCGCCGTGGCGGAGAGGCAGTAGAGAGCGCTGTCGGTGGAGCCGGTTTTCAGGCCGGTGGCCCCGCTGTAGTAGCGGATGAGCTTATTGGTGTTGGCCAGCTGGAAGGCGCCGTCCCGGATGGTATCCATCCAGATGGTGGTGTAAGTACGGATATCCGGGTGGTGCAAAATAAGCTCCCGGGACATGAGTGCAATGTCATAGGCGGAGGTATGGTGCCCCTCGGCGGGGAGGCCCGTACAATTTTGGAACACGGTGTCCTCCATCCCCAGCTCCGCCGCCTTGGCGTTCATTTTTTCCACAAAGGAGCTCTCGCTCCCTGCCAGATACTCCGCCATAGCCACCGAGGCGTCGTTGCCTGAGGCCACGGCGATGGCCTTGAGCATATCGTTCACGGGGAATTCCTCCCCCTCCTTCAAATACACCTGGGAGCCTCCCATCCCCGCGGCGGTGGCGGAGACGGGGATCATGGTGTCCTTGGTGATGACCCCGCCGTCTAGGGCCTCCATAATCAAGAGCATGGTCATGACCTTGGTGACGCTGGCGGGCTCGAGCTGCTGGTGGGCGTTCTCCTCATAGAGGACCTCCCCCGTGGTCTTTTCCATCAGCACCACCGCCTTGGCGTTCACGTCCAGGTTGGCGGCGAAGGCGGGGGCGGCCAGGGTGAACAGCAGCGCCAGGGCCAAACAACAGACAAAGCGTTTTTTCATGGGTGGACCCTCCTAAAAATACAAACTCAGTTGTCAACAGCCTATGCGCCCCCCAGGGTGGACAGAACCGGACAGGAACAGGGAAAAAAGCTCTTGACAAGTTAACTTGTCAGTGATATCCTAATGGTTGTCAAGAAAACTTGACGGCGCACGTCCAATTTGTCAAGAAAACTTTACAAGAACAGGAGGATACCCATGGAAAAGATGGAAAAAGACGATATTCTGCGAAAAGCCCAGGAGCAGAAGGGCGCGGATGAGTTGGAACTTGAAATAGAACGGCGAGGGAACACCCTGAGCTGGAAGATTGGCCTGCTGGTCTGTGCTGTCCTATGGATTATCAAAATATTCACCGACCAGCCCCGCCTTGATGTGAGCGGCTTATACTTCATCATGATATCCGTTGGTGGGTTATATAAGGGGTACCACTTTCAGTCAAAAAAGGATATCACCTGGGGAAGCATTGGTATCGTCATTGGGTGTGTCTGCATCGCTGTGTACCTCTGGAAGCTCTTCTTCTAAGGCGGTATTTTTATGGACAACGATCTGATTTTACACAACAACCTGAAAGCCGCCCGGGCGGAAGCGGGCCTCTCCCAGGGGGAGCTGGCCAGCTTGGTGGGGGTCTCCCGCCAGACCATCAGCTCCATCGAGACGGGGCAGTTCAGCCCCACGGCCAAGCTGGCCCTGCTGCTGTGCATCGCCCTGGACAAGAAGTTTGAGGAGATGTTTTATTTCTAAACCAAGCAAACGGCCCGGTAGGACTCCTGTCGTCCTGCCGGGCCAGTCTTAATTTTCCAAAGAAGGCGGTCGATAACCAAAGTAAGAACAAAACGAAGGAGGACACCCCATGAACGGCATCCAAAACACTCCCGTCAGCGGGAAACCCGTACAATACGGCAAATTTACCTTTTTGGACATCTCCGACCAGCTGGTGAAATCCGACAAGCCCCCGGACCTGGACAAGATGGTCCCCGTCACCGACAGTCCGGAGAAGCAGCGGCAGTTCTGGGGGAGATTCTACTCCGACGCCGCCCTCTCCCGGAGCCCTGTGGCCGGGGTGAAGGCGGAGATCGACCAGGAGAGTGAGGCAGTCATCAACGATTTCTTTGACGGCAGGGTCAGCGAGGCAGAATTGTCCGAGAAATTCCAGTCCCTGTTCTCCCGCTTCGCGGAAAGCTGCCAGGATGCGGGATACCCCATCCCCCTGGTCTCCAAGGGCACCAATCAGGTGATGCTGGACAGCTTCTACTCTGAATTTCGCCGGAAAATCCTGGACACCGCCGTCCAGCGCAACAACCAGGAGGGGAAACAGTACCTCACCGGGGAGATGAACGCCCAGCGCAACTGGAAGTATTACAACTCCGACTACTATTTCCAAAGCGAAAAGGCCCTGGGGGCCATCACCGACGGGGTAAAGACCCTGGCTCAGGACAAGGCCTATGAGGGCTTCACGCTGCGAGACTACAAGGCCGAAGGGTTGAATCTCTATTACAACTTCAACACCGCCGTCTCCAACAACATAAGCGCCGACGAACAGTACATTCTAAACCCCGACCAAGTGCCCCCGGAGCACTTCCAGTGGTTCTACCAGTCCGGCGGGGACAGCAGCCGGCGGGTGTTCTCCGTCGACGGTCTCATCGTCACAGACCCAGACGGACGGGTGGTGGAGTACTACGACTACCGCCCCACCAGCTTCGACCCCACCGACCACAGGACCGGAACCACCTGGGCCAAATACCAGGACAGCCAAGGGATTGAGCACTTCGTGACGGCGGACTTCCTCTTCGGCGGCACCAAGGCGGACCTGCACAATGTGGCCGCCCTGCTGAACTTCACCAGCGGGGACAAGGCCCAGAATGCGGCGGTGAACCGCTTCCTGGGGAACTTACAGCTCTACAACCAGGGGTATTTCTCCCGCTTCCCTCAGGGGGGTGGGGTGCGCTTGAAGGCGTGAGCCCATAGACAGCAAAACCGGCATGGCCAGTCAGGCCATGCCGGTTTGTTGATATAGTTGACGCAATCAGGGAATCCTTTTTTTCAGCTCCTGGGCCCAATCCGCGTAGCGGCGGACTTTTTCCTGGCAGTCCGCCTTAGTGTCCCCGGTGGCCAGGACATACACCTTAATCTTGGGTTCCGTGCCGGAGGGGCGAACCACAAAGTAGGTGCCGTCGGCCAGGCGGTATTTCAGCACGTCAGAGCCGGACATATCCAGGGGGGTGCTGGCCCCAGTGGCAACCTCGGTTTGGGTGCCGGACTGGTAGTCCAGCCGCAATTCCACCGGCGTTCCAGCCACCTGGGTGAGGGGCTCAGCCCGGAGGCTGGCCATGAGGGCCTTCCGGTGGGCGATGCCCTCCAAGCCGGGCATCATCAGGTTGACCGTCTCCTCGCCGTGGTAGCCGTGCTGTTGATAGAGCTGCTCCAAGGCGTCCAGGAGGGTCATGCCCTGGGCGGCGTAGTACCCGGCCATCTCCGTGAGGAGCAGGGCTGCGGTGACGGCGTCCTTGTCCCGGACATAGTCCCCGATCATATAGCCAATGGACTCCTCATACGAGAAAATCACCTGACCCTGGCCGCTCCCTTCCAGCTCATTCTTCTTCTGGGCCATGAACTTAAAGCCGGTGAAGGTGTCAAAGCTCTTCACCCCCCCTGCCTCAGCAATCTTCCGGGACAGGTCGGTGGTGACGATGGTTTTCAGGGCAACGGCGTTCTCTGGCAGGGTGTTTTGGGCCTTACGGGTCTTGATGATATAATCCAGCAGCAGGGCCCCGGTCTGGTTGCCGCTGATTTGGATGTACGCCCCCTCCGGCCCCTTCACCTGGATGGCAACCCGGTCCGCGTCGGGGTCGGAACCCAGGATGAAGTCCGCGTCCACCTCTTTCGCCAGCTTCACCGCCAGGGCAAAGCTCTCGGGGTTCTCTGGGTTGGGGGACTTCACGGTGGGGAAGGTCCCGTCAATGACCATCTGCTCTGGGACGCAGTGGAGGTGCTTCACCCCCAGCTGTTCCAAGACATAGGGAATCTGCTGGTAGCCGGTGCCATGGAAGGGGGTATAGACCATGCGGAAGTGCTCCGCCACCTTGGCCATGGCGGCTTGGCCGCTCATCTGGGCCAGGACATGCTTGAGGAACTTGTCGTCCGTCTCCTTGCCCATGAGGGTGATGCGGCCCTGGTCCAGGGCGGTCTGGTAGTCCATGGTTTTCACCCCGTCGAACACGTCCAAGCGCTCCATCTCCGCCGCCACAGCGGCGGCATGCTGGGGGGGGAGCTGGGCCCCGTCGGACCAGTAGACCTTATAGCCGTTGTACTCCGGGGGGTTGTGGCTGGCGGTGACATTGATGCCGGCGGTGCAGCCGTATTCCCGCACCGCAAAGGACAGCTCCGGGGTGGGGCGCATGGCCTCAAACAGGCGCACCTGCACGCCGTTGGCCGCCATGACACAGGCGGCCTCCTGGGCAAAGCGGGCGGAGTTGGTGCGGCAGTCAAAGCAGATGGCAATCCCCCGCTGCGCCGCCTGGGGGCCCTCGTTCAAAATCACCTGGGCGAAGGCCTGGGTGGCATGGCGGATCACATAGACATTCATCCGGCGCAGGCCTAAGCCCATAACGCCCCGGAGGCCGGCGGTGCCGAACTCCAAGAAGCCCAGGAAGCGGTCCTCTAGCTCCGTGGCGTCGGCGGACAGGGCCGTCAACTCCTCCCGCTCCGCCGGGGTGAGGGTATCGCTGCTGCACCAGCGCTGATAGTTCTCTTGATAGGACATGGCAAAAAGCTCCTTTCCCTGATGTGGCTCTCTATTTGTGGTATTTCGTCCCCTTGGTAATCTGAAAGGCCCGGTAGAGTTGTTCCAGCACCATCACCCGGGCCAGGTGGTGGGGGAAGGTCATGGGGGACATGGACAGGCGCAGCGCCGCCGCCGCTTTCACCGACGGGTGGAGGCCAAAGGAACCCCCAATGACAAACACAAGCTGGGAGGCTCCTCCCACCGTCCAGTCCTCCAACTTCCCCGCCAGGGCTTCGCTGGAAAGGGCCTGCCCCTCCACACACAAGGCGGTGAGCTTCCCTCCCCTGGGGACCTTGGCCAGGATGCGTCCCGCCTCCTTTTCCAGGGCGGCGTCAATCTGGGCCTGGGAGGGGTCCTCCGGCAGGCGCTCTTCTGGGAGCTCCGTAACGCTGAGCTTGCAAAAGCCCCCCAGGCGCTTTTCATATTCGGCGCAGGCGGCAGCGAAGTGTTTCTCCTTCAGCTTGCCCACGCAAAGGACTTGGATGGTAACCATAGCTGTATCTCTCCTGTCCGGGCACGCAAAACAGACGAAAACGACCCGGACGGGATGCCGTCCGGGCCGGTCGGCTTAAAAAAGCCTTGTTACACGACGTTATTGCGCCAATCCTTGTCGGGAATGACCTTGCACTGGATATCCGCCCCCAGCTTGGAGAGCTTTTCCACGATATCCTCATAGCCCCGCTCGATATAGTAGACCTGATCCACCTCGGTGGTGCCGTGGGCGGCCAGGCCTGCCACGATCATTGCGGCCCCGGCCCGTAGGTCGCAGGCCCGGACAGGGGCGCCGGTGAGCTGGCTGACCCCCTCAATGACGGCGATCTTCCCGTCCACCTGGATTTTGGCGCCCATGCGGCGGAACTCGTCGGCAAAGCGGTAGCGGTTATCCCAAATGCCCTCGTTGAGGATGCTGGTGCCCTCTGCCAGGCAGAGGACGGCGGCAATCTGGGGCTGCATATCTGTGGGGAAGCCGGGGTAGGGCATGGTCTTGACGTTGGCCCGGGTGAGCTTGCCTGTGCGGCGGACGGTAAGGGAATCCCCGTCCTCCTCTACCTGCACCCCCATCTCCACCAGCTTGGCGGTGATGCAGTCCATGTGCTTGGGAATGATGTTGTTGATGCGCACCTCGCCCCCGGCGGCGGCCACGGCGGCCATATAGGTGCCCGCCTCGATCTGGTCGGGGATGATGGAATAGGAGCCGCCCTTCAGGCGGTTCACCCCCCGGACCTTAATCACATCGGTACCGGCACCCATGATATCCGCCCCCATGGAGTTGAGGAAATTGGCTAAATCCACAATGTGGGGCTCCTTGGCGGCGTTCTCAATGACGGTGAGCCCGTCGGCCAGGGACGCAGCCAGGAGGATGTTCATGGTGGCCCCCACCGAGACCACGTCCAGGTACACCTGGGCCCCCCGGAGGCGGCCGTTCTCGGCGGAGGCATAGACAAAGCCATTCTCCACCTGGATTTCCGCGCCCATGGCACAGAAGCCCTTCAGGTGCTGGTCAATGGGGCGCACCCCCAGGTCGCAGCCCCCAGGGGGGGGGACCTCCGCCCGGCCGAAGCGGCCCAGCAGGGCACCGATGAGGTAGTAAGAGGCACGGATCTGGCGCGCCAGATCGTGGGGAACCTTTTGCTTATAGACTTTTGAGCAGTCCACGTCTACAGTTGTCCGGTTTACCCGGCGGATCTTGGCCCCCAGCTCCTCCATGATGTCCAGAATCATGGTCACGTCGCTGATGTTGGGGACATTTTCGATCCGGCAGACGCCGTCCACCAAAAGCGCGGCGGGGAGGATGGCCACGGCAGCGTTCTTCGCGCCGCTGATCTCCACTTCGCCGTGAAGGGGCTTACCGCCCTGGATCACATACTTCGTCAAAAAAGACACCTTCTTTTGTGCTCCTCAGGTTTTTATGGAAAACAGGGGGAACGGGACATCCCGTTTCCGTTGCAAGTAGCATTTCCGTCTTCCCCGCCGCTCATGTACCGGGACCCAAAAAGGGGAGGGGAAAAATACGGAAGGTGGATTTTGAGAAAAATCCGTAACAATTGTGTAACCATTATACCATTCCAGAGCGGAAATTGGAAGGAGATTTTTAACAAAATATGTGCAGTCTATTAAGTTTTTTCGTCCCATTGCTTAATTTTTCTGGAAATTCCTTCCTCTCAGGAGAGGGGGGCTGGCTCCAACTGGGGGGAAAGGGCTCCCTCCGCCAGGGGGGAGACGAAGCAGAGCAGGCCGTGCTGGGAGGGGAAACTGCGGATTTCCAGGGCCGGGGGGATGGGGCACTGGGCCTGGGCCAAGGCCCGGCGGACCAGGCGCAGGGTGTCGGTGTCAGAGAGGCGGCTGGGGGTGAGGCGGGCGGCTTGCAGCTCCTCCCTGGAAAAATAGAGCACCGGGGCGCTGTCACTGTGGGTGATGGTCATGAACGGAGTCCTCCTAGAAAAACGTTTTTCAGATAGAGATATTATACGTACTTTCTGCCGGGAGGGCAAATGTAAAGCTTTCCAGAAAGGAAAACCGTTATGTTCCAGCCCTGCCCCGCAGCCGGTAGCACAGGTGGAGGCTGCATAGCATGAACGCCGACAGGGCCAAGTCCGCCAGCCACGCGCCGGAATAGGAACCGTTGCGGTCAAAGACCAGGGAGCCCACCAGGGGCCCCACCGTGGCCCCCAGGGAGCTGGCCACGCTGGCATAGCTGAACAGTTGGGCAAAGGCCCGGTTGCCCATGAGGTCACTGGTGATCAGGGGCATACAGACGGTGCAGTTGGCGTTGCCCACGCCAAAGAGGAAGCCCCCCGCCGCCGCCAGCAGGAAACACGCCGCCCGGGGCAGGAGCAGGAACAAACCCAACCCCGCCATGAGGCAGAGGATGGAGACTGAGGCAGCGGTTTTGGCATTCCAGCGGTCGCTGATCACCCCCAGAAGGAGCTTCCCCACCACGATGCCAAAGGCGGAGATGGACATCACCGTGGCGGCGGTGACCGCGTCCAGGCCGCAGTCCACCATGCTGGGGATGGCATTGTTGTTAAAAATGGTGCAGGCGATGGAGAACAGGCAAAAGGTGCCGAACATGGCCCAGAACAGGCCGGAGCGCAGGGCCTGGTCTGTCCGCAAGCCCTCCAGCTGGTCCGGAGGCTGCGCCCCCTCCCCCTGTTGGGGCTCGTCCCCCAGCCGGGGGAGCCCCCGGTCGGCGGGGCTGCGGATGACGGTGCCCACCACCAGGGGCAACACCAGCAGAAAGGTCAGCAGGGCCAGCAGGCGGTAAGCCGCCTGCCAACTATAACGGGCAATGGTGGCGGAGAGCAGGGGGTTCAGGAGAACGGCCCCCACCCCGCTGCCCGCCATGGCCACCCCCATGACCTTCCCCTTCAGCCGGGGCCCAAACCAGTTGGTGATGAGGATAGACACCGGTACAAAGGACAGGAAGCGTCCGGCAAAGCCGAACACCGCGGAGATCACATAGAAATGGTATACATTGGTGGCAAAGGAATAGGCCCCAAAGCACAGGCCGGTGAGCACTGCAAAAAAGCTCATCAGCGCCCTGGGGCTGTATTTGTCAAAGGCCTTGCCCCCCACCACCGCCGCCACAGTGGAGGACAGGGAACATATGCTGATGTGCAGGTTGAAGGTGGTGCGGCTGATGCCAAAGTCCCCGGTAACAGGCACGGTGAACACCCCGGGCAGGGTGAGCATGGGGGCGTAGACCATGCCCATCAGCACCACACCAGTGAGGACAATCCACCAGCCGGGATAGATCTTCTGTTTCATGGAACCCTTTCCTTTCTATACCGCCCTATGCCGAAAAGGACGGCAGAGGCTTCTGCCGTCCTTCGGCTGACACTGGCTATGTCAGGGAGAAAAAGGAAATCTATTTCTTCACCACACCAGCAAACCCTATGGTGCGGGGTGAAGGCGTGTGTTGGTTTACTTCCACATTGAGAATCCCAATGGTGCCGGAGGCCTTGATCTCGTCCAGGGCAGGGATGATCTCCTCGGCCTTACGGAGCAGCTTGCCCACGCCATCCCAAACCGCTACCATCTTCTCGTAAGGGAACATATCCGGCAGCAGGTTGATGGGGTGGTGGCCATGCTGCGCCAAATATTCGGGGAACTTCAGCTCCTGGGAGAGCTTAATCATGCCCCAGGCGGAGTCGTTGGCAATGACACAGATGGTGGGAATCTCATAGCGCAGCAAGGTCTCAAACTCCATGGCATGGAAGCCGAAGCTGCCGTCGCCGGTGACGTACATCACAGGCTTCTTGTCCGCCGCCCAGGCCCCCAGGGCAAAGCCGGGGCCCATGCCGATGGTGCCGTTGATGCCAAAGCGGAGCATTTGTCCGGGATAGTGGGCAATGCTGTTGTACTGCACCCACTGGGCCGCGTCGCCGCCGTCGCAGATAATGTGCCAGTCCCGGCCGTTGACGTCCAGCCACCTCCGAAGCTCCCAGGTGAGGCGGCCAATGTGCAGGGGGGTGGTGGTGTCGTCGGTGCGGGCGTCGGTGAAGGGCTTCATGGCCACCGCCGTCAGCTCCCTGGCCCGTTGGACCCACAGCTCGTCATTCCGGGGGGACACCAGCTTTTCCACCGCCTCGTAGAGCTGCATCGCACCCACGCCGCAGGAGGCCACGATGCCCACGTCCGCGTCCCGGTTGAAGCCGATCATGGCCCGGTCCTCATGAATCTGAATCACCTGGGCGGACCCGTTGAGGTTGGGGGCCTGGCCCCGGTTCAGGTGGTTGTGGTTGTAGACCCCCAGCTCCAAAATCACATCTGCCTCCGCGGCAGCGGCCTCCCCCAGGTGGAAGAGCTCCGCCGTCTCCTCGTCGGCAAACAGGCCCCGGACATAGGGCATGGAGGTGGTATAGACGGGCATTTTCAGATAGTCCGCCAGCATTCCCACAAACTCCCCGTGGTTGGTGGAGTAGCGGGCCGCCTCCCCCACAATCATCACCGGGCGCTTCGCCCCCGCCAAGAGCTCTGCCGCCTGCTTGATGTACTGGGGGTCGCCGTATACGTCGCAGAAGGTCCGGGACTTCTGGGGCACCCGCACCGCGTCCTCCTCCACCGTGGCGGCGGAGACATTCATGGGAATCTCCAAGTAGACAGGCCCCGGGGTGCCGGACACCGCCGTGCGGAAGGCCTTGGACACATAGTCCGGCAGGCGCTCCGTGGTCAGGCAGCGCTTGGCGTCCTTACACACAGCGGCCATGCAGTCCAGGGTGTTCAGGTCCTGGCAGGTGCCGCTGTCATAGGTGGCCATCATGGCCCCGCCGCCAATGTGGATCAGGGGGGTACAGGCGTCCTTGGCCTCCCCCATGGCGGTGGCGGCGTTGGTGACCCCAGGGCCGGCGGTGGTGATAATCACCCCGGGCTTGCCGCTGACCCGGGCATAGGCGTCGGCGGCAAAGCCGGCGGTATCCTCATGGCGGACCATATAGACCTCGATCCCCTCCTCCCGGCAGCCGTAGATGATGTTCATAATGTGGCCGCCGGAGAGGGCAAACACGCACTCCACGCCTTCCTTCTTCAGTTGCTTTGCAACCAATTGTCCACCGGTCAACATTGCCATAATAGTACACTCCTTACATTATATACTCATATACTCAGTTGTCATGGGGGCTTATCCTATCCATCAAAGCGGGTGAAAATCTCCTTGACGTTTTCCTGCCGCATGGCCCGCTGGAACGCGTCCTCGATCTCCCGGAGGTGGCTGCGGTGGGAGATGATTTTCACAGCCTTTTCTGCCAATTCATTGTTGCCGGTGATCCACTGCACGGAGCGCTCGAAGGAATATCCGGCATACGCGCCGATGATCTTTTTGGAGTTGCGCACCGCGTCGTCTAAATTAAAGGTAGCGGGGGTGGAATAGACCCCGGCGCAGCACACGGTCCCCAGCTTGCGCACCAGGTCCAGGTTCGTCTGGAGCAGGGCCGAACGGCCTACGCATTCCAGGGCCACGTCCGCGCCCTGGCCACCGGTCAGGTTCTTGATCTCCTGGACGATGTCGCACTGGTCGCCCATAAATGTATAGTCCGCCCCCAGCTCCCTGGCCAACGCCAAGCGCGTCTCGTCCCGGGAGGTGCCATAGACGGCAATCCTGCCCGCCCCCAGGGCCCGCGCCGCCAGCAGGGCCGTCAGGCCGATGGGGCCGGGGCCGGAGATCACCACGAAGTCGCCATAGACAAGGCCGGAGCGGATGGCACAGTTGGCCCCCACCCCCAGGGGTTCCACAATGGCCCCCTGCTCCCAGGTCATGCCCTCTGGCATGTGGACCACCTGATCCTCATGAATGGCACAGTATTCCGCAAAGGCCCCGGCCTTGGTGGTGCCGCAGATGGCCCGGTCGGTGCAGTTCTGGGGCTGGTTATTCCGGCAGAACCAGCACTGCCCGCAGGGGTGGGAGGGCTTAGCCAGCACATGGTCCCCCAGCTTGACGGTCCGCACCTGCTCCCCCACTGCCACCACCTCCCCGGAAAACTCATGGCCCAGGATCAGGGGGAGGTATTTCTCCTTATAGTGCATGGTCTCTTCCCACAGGTAGGTGTGGATATCACTGCCGCACAGGCCGGAGGCCATCACCTTTACCAAAACTTCTTCGCCGCTGATCTCCGGCACGGGGACGGTAATCAGCTCGATGCCCGGTTTCGTGCTGGTCTTTGCGGCGGCCAGCATGGTTTTACTCATAAATCACTCACCTCTGTTGACGGGCGCCTGCTGGATGTCGCCATCAGCAGGCGCCCTCGGTCCGCTATGTTACATCACTTGTCCCTGCCACTGGGGCGGGGATCACTCCTGCTTCATCAGCTCTTCGTACATATCCCGGTCCTCCGAGACCATCTTGGTATAGGTCTCGCCGTCCAGGAATTCGGTGACGAATTTCAACCTCTCACAGGTGTCCAGGAAGGTCTGGTCCTGGACAGCCTTGTCGAAGGCGGCCTTGATGACGTCGATCTTACTCTGGTCCGTACCGGCGGGGAAGGCGAAGGCGCCGTAAGAGCTATACGCCACGTCATAGCCCTGTTCCTTGGCCGTGGGGATGTCGGGGAAGGCCTTGGAGCGCTCCTCGCAGGTGTTGGCAATGACGGTGAGCTCACCGCTCTCCACATAGGGCAGGAAGTCGCCGGAGGTGGCGGAGCCCAGGTAGATGTGGTTGCCCAGAAGGTTCTGGACGGTCTCGGCGGTGCCGTCGGTGGGCACCCAGGTGAACTTCTGACCAGCCAGCTCGCACAGGTCGCCCATGGTCAGGGGGTGGGGATAGCCGGCGCCAGCGCCGTTGACGCCGTCGGGCAGGTTCTCCTTGGACCAGGCAAAGAACTCATCCAGGCTGGTCACCCCCAGGCTGGCGGGAACCGCCAGGGCATATTCATAGATATTGAAGGTGGTGAAGATGTTAAAGTCCTCCAAGGTGTAGCTCAGGTCCATCTGGAAGGGGAGCAGGCATAGGGCGTTGTGGTTGACCATACCGAAGGTATAGCCGTCGTTCTTGGCATGGGCCAGCTCGCTCATGCCCACGGTGCCGGAGCCGCCCTCCTTGTTCACCACGGTGACAGGCACCCCCAGCTCTTTTTCCATGGCGGCGGCCAGGGCACGGGTGGACAGGTCAGCGGGGCCGCCGGCGGACCAGTTGACGATGCAGGTGATGGCGCTGGTGGGGTACTTCTCCTCTTTCCCGGCGTTGCCGCCGCCGTCAGAGGGGCCGCTGCAGCTTGCCAGGGTGCCGCAGGCAAGGAGCGCTGCAAGAGAGAGTGCAAACAGACGTCTTTTCATGATGGATAACCTCTTTTCTAACATTGATTATTTTCTGCCCGAAGCGTCGGGCTTGGGCACACAAAAATACAAGCATTATTCCTCGCCCTGACTGCCGCTGGGTTCCTCCACGGCCTGGCTGGCTAGGTACTCCGCCTTCTCCTTCCGGGCGGATTTCACCCGGCTGCGAACGATGGTGAGAATGGAGATGGCCACCACAGCCCACAGCACCCAGTCCAGAGGCTTTTGGAAGAAGATGTTAAAGTTACCGTCGGACATGGTGAGGGCCATGCGGGCATACTTCTCCAACATGGGGGAGAGGATAAAGCCCACCAGCATACAGGCCACAGGATAGCCAAACTTCATCAAGATATAGCCCACCACGGTGAAAATCAGCATGATGAGGATATCTTCCAGACTGGTGAACAGGGCATACACGCCCACCATGCAGAACATACACACACAGGGGATAATCACTGTGGGCGAGAGCTTGCTCACCTGCTTGAACACCTTCAGCATCACGAAGGTCATCACCAGCAGGATCAGGTTGGAGGCCAGCAGGCCCACATAGATGTTATAGACCGACTGGGGGTCCTCCCGGAAGATCATGGGGCCGGGGGTGAGGCCTTGGAGCATAAACGCGCCCACCAGCAGGGCGGCGGTAACGTCGCCGGGGATGCCCATGGTCAGCAGGGGGATCATGTTGGAGCCGCACACCGCGTTGTTGGCAGCTTCCGGCCCGGCCACGCCCTCGATGATGCCGGTGCCAAAGCGTTCCGGATGCTTGGAGCGGCGTTTGGCGGTGTCGTAGCCCAGCCAGGCGGCCAGGGTTGTCCCCAGGCCGGGGAGGGCGCCGATGCCGGAGCCGATGAGGGCGGACTGGAACCAGATTGGCACCAGGCCCTTGACCTCCTTGCGGCTGAGCTTTTCGTCCTCCGGGCCCCTTGGGGGCGGGAGCACAGTGGCCTTCCGGTTGGTGGGGGCGTGGTTCTCCACCTGGATCATGATGGCGGAGAGGGCCAGCAGGCCGATGAGCATGACCACCAGGTCGATGCCGCTGGAAAGCTTCACCTGTCCGAAGGTCAGGCGGGTGCTGCCCTCCATGGGGTCGAAGCCGATGGTGCCCAGGAGCAGGCCCAGGGCCCCGGCGGCCAAGCCCTTAAAGACATTCTCCCCGGAGGCAGAGCCGATAATGGTCATGGCGAAAAGCATGAGGATGGTGTATTCTGCGGGGCCAATCTCCAAGGCGTATTTGGCAATGGGCTCAGCCACGAAGATCAGCAGGATGGTGGCAAACATACAGCCAAACATGGAGGAAAACAACGCCGTCTTGATGGCCTTGGTGGCCTGGCCCTTTTGGGCCATGGCATATCCGTCCATGACGGTGGCACTGGCCGCTGTGGTCCCTGGCGTGGCCAGGAGGATGGCGGAGACGCTGCCCCCGAAACAGCCGCCGTTGAAGGCCCCCAGACACATAACAATGGCCTGTGTGGGGGTAAGATAATAGGTAAAGGGGATCACCAGGGCGATGGCCATGGTGGCGGAGAGCCCGGGGATGGCACCCAGGATCAGACCCACCGTCACGCCCCCCAGCAGGCAGGCCAATACGCCAGGCGTGAGAATATTGGCAACGCCATTGGCTAACATTTCTAGCATGGATGATCCCTCCTTTATGGCATATAGAGCTTGAGGCCGTAGGTGAACAGGCACCAGACCAGAATGGGCATGACGATGGAGACCCCGACAATGACAAATTTATTGCGCTGCCCCAGGAAGAGCATCAGGATGGCAAGCATCACCGCGTTCACCGGGATGTAGGGCAGGTAGTACATGGCCAGGGTGGCCGCCAGGACAATCAGCAGAACCACAGCGATGCGCCGCAGGCCCGTTAAGTTGAACGCATAGGTCTTTCGGCCATACGGCCGCTTCCTTCGGCAGAAGGCGCTGATCACCATGCCCACCGCCATCACCATTAAGATGTAACAGTACAGCGACGGGAGGGTCCTGGGGTTGGGAAAACCATCCGGATTCATGGTCCGAATCTGGCTGTCGATGAAAAAGACCCGGACAACGAGGGCGGCGATAAAAAACACCCCGCCAATGACGGCTTCGCCCTCAAACTCGCTGAGCTTCAAAACCAGCTCGTTGTGCTCGTTGCGGGAAAGATGCTTGGACTTCACAAAATTCTCCTCCTCTACGATAGGATCTCTCAGATGTGTTTGGTCTCCCCGGTAGGATCACCCCCTTCGCCCCGGGATATTTGCACTTTGTGTGGAAAGCTATGGTTGCGGGTACAAATTCCATGTGCTATAATGAAGCAAGCGATTCGTTAGGCTGCAAACCGCTTTCCCTCCGTTGTTTTTACTATAACATTTGATTATGTCTCTCGTCCATCTCAGCTTTTTGAACAAACCATTCATTTATTTGTATCAAATGACAAACTGGTATCAGGCCGTCTGCCCTCCCTTCCAGGGGCTGCCGGCCAACAAGGAGGGGTCATCCATGAACCTGCTGCACCTGGAATACTTTCGGGAAGTGGCGATGATCGAACACGTCCAGCGCACCGGGGAAAAGCTCCACGTGAGCCCGTCGGCCATCAGCGCGGGCATCCGAAGCCTGGAACAGGAGCTGGGGGTCCAGCTCTTCGACCGGGTGGGGCGCAACATGCGCCTGAGCGAATACGGCAGGCAGTTCCTGCCCTATGTGGAGGAGGCCTTCGCCGCCCTGGACCATGGGGTGGAGGCCCTCCACGCCGCCCAGGGGCGCCACTCCAAAAACGTCCGCTTCTCTGTCCAGGACGGCGCCCTGTGGAACTACCTGCTCATCCCCTTCAGCGCCAAATATCCCGACATCAACATCCATCAGATCAGCCGGGAGCCAGACCGCCAGGGGAAGCTGATGGACCAGGCCAACCTGGATTTCATCCTCACCGACCTGAACCTGGACAACAGCAACCTGGAACACTGCGAGCTCTTCCAGAGCGACCTGGTGGTGGGGGTCCCCAAGGGCCATCCCCTGGCCCAGCAGGGGGAAGTGAGCATCTTCGACCTGCAAAATGACCTCTTCCTCTTCCGCCCCAAGACCGACGCCTTCCAGCAGTACGTAGACCAAATCCTGGACGCCATCGGCTTCCAGCCCTCCAAAATCCGGGTGATGGAATACATGCTGCGCTTCCGTATGTTCCAGGAGGGGCCGGGGGTTATCATCACCACCCAGCGGATCATGGAGCGGGAGACCGCCCTATTCTCCCACGCCGCCTATCTGAAAATCCGGGAGTTCGCCGACTTCCCCCTGGTGAAAAAGCTCTATTGGAAAAAGTCGCCCCCCCTCTCCCCCAGCGCGGAAATCTTCCGGGACTACTTCCGGGAGGAAACCCAACACGGGGTGGGGAACCCTGGATTCTTCTAAGAGGCAGCCCCTGGCCGGAGCCCTCCCCCCAACCCCATCTATACCGGAAAAAACGAACAGGAACCGTGAGGCCCCTGCCGCCTCCGGTTCCTGTTTTCTTTCCCTCGGCCCCCCGCCCTGCCTTTCGTCAAAATCCTATCCCATTTCCCAGCCATCGTGTTGACATAGGCAGCGGTGTTTTGTATAATATAGACTAAAATTGCGGGTTTTTGTCACAATTTAGAACACGCAATGCTCAGCATCACAGCAGAATGTTTCGATTGGAGAATGTAACATGAAATTCCAAGGGTTGTCACCCCAAGAGGTAGAAGCAAGCCGAAAACAACACGGGAGCAATGCCCTGACCCAGCTCCCCCCGGACCCACTGTGGAAGAAGCTCCTGGAGGGCTTCAAGGACCCTATGATTATGATCCTCCTGGCCGCCCTGGTGATCCAGGTCATTTTGTTCTGCCTGGGGCAGGCAGAGTGGTTTGAGCCAGTGGGCATCCTCGTCGCCATCCTCATTGCCAACGGCGTGGCCGCCGTCAGCGAGAGCAAGCAGGAGGGCAAGGCCTCCGCCTTGAAGGAGGAGGAGGAAGCCAAGGAGATGGTAAAAGTCATCCGCTCCGGCGCCTTGTGTGAAATCCACGTCAGCGACGTGGTGGTGGGGGACCTGGTCTACCTCCAAGCCGGCGATAAACTCCCCGCCGACGGCACCGTGGTGGAGGGGACCCTCTTCGTGGACCAAGCCGCCCTCAACGGCGAGACCGAGGAGGCCGAGAAAATCCCCTTGGAAGAGGGGGCCACTTACGATATTAAGGACCTGCTGAACAAATACTACGCCTATCGCGGCACCGTGGTCTGCGGCGGCGAGGGCTTCTTAGCAGTCAAGGTGGTGGGGGACAAGACCCTCTTTGGGGAACTGGCCCTGGAAGTCCAGGAGGACACCCGGGAGACCCCCCTCCAAGTGAAGCTGGGCAAACTGGCCAAGCAGATTTCCACCTTTGGCTATGTGGGCGCCATCGCCATTGTGGCTGGCATCCTGCTCAAAACCCTGCTCACCGGGGCAATACCCAGCGGAATCTATGCGTGGATCCGGCTGGTGATGGACGCCATCACCGTGGCGGTGACCATCATCGTCTGCGCCGTCCCCGAAGGGCTGCCCATGCTCACCTCCATCCTCCTCTCCTTCCAGAGCCTGCGCATGGCCAAGGACAACGTCCTGGTGCGCAAAATCAACGGCCTGGAAACGGCGGGGAGCCTGAGCCTGCTCTTCAGCGACAAGACCGGCACCATCACCGAGGGCAAGCTCTCTGTGGTGGAGATGTCCACCGGCAACCTAGCCGTGTTCACGGACCTACAGTCCATCGCCCCAGCCCTGGCCGCCGATGTTGTCACCGGCACCGGGGTGAACAACAGCGCCGTGGTGTCCAATGACGCCATCATCGGCGGCAACAGCACAGACCGGGCCCTGATGGCCTTCCTGGTGGAGGCCCAGGCCACCCAGCAGATCAACAAAGAGGAAGTCCTCAGCTTCCACGCCTTTGACTCCAACAAAAAGTCCTCCAGCGTCACCCTCAACCGGGACGGCCAGAGCGTCACCTACATTAAGGGCGCACCGGAGAAGATCATCGAGCGCTGCACCCACTATGTGGACGAGACCGGCGCGGTGAAAGCCCTGGCAGGGCAGGACGCCCTCACCCACTATATCGACACCCAGGCAGGCCGCTCCATGCGCCTGCTGGCGGTGGCAAAGGTGGACGGCCCCTCCGACCAGGGGGACCTGACCTTGGTGTGTGTCATCAGCATCCGGGACAACGTGCGCAAGGAGGCCATTGAGGCCATCAAGGAAGTGCAGAACGCCGGCATCCAGGTGGTCATGGTCACCGGCGACCGGAAGGAAACCGCCGTGGCCATCGCCAAGGAGGCGGGATTGCTCACCAGCGACGGCGACGTGGCCCTCACCTCTGCCGAGCTGGCAGAGAAGAGCGACGAGGAATTGAAGGCCATCCTGCCCCGGCTGCGGGTGGTCTCCCGGGCCCTGCCCACAGACAAGAGCCGCCTGGTGCGGGTGGCCCAGGAATTGGACTACGTGGTGGGTATGACCGGCGACGGCGTCAACGACTCCCCCGCCCTGAAAAAGGCCGACGTGGGCTTTGCCATGGGCAGCGGCACCGAGGTGGCCAAGGAGGCCGGGGACATCACCATTCTGGACGACAACTTCTCCTCCATTGAAAAGGCCATCCTCTACGGCCGGACCATGTTTAAGAGCATCCGCAAGTTCCTGATTTTCCAGCTGACGGTCAACGTATCGGCGGTGCTCACCTGCTTCATTGGGCCCCTGCTGGGGGTGAACGTGGTGCTCACGGTGATCCAGCTGCTGCTGGTGAACCTGGCCATGGATACCCTGGCGGCCATCGCCTTTGGCAGTGAGCCGGCCTTGCGGGAATATATGAAGGACAAGCCCATCCCCCGCACCCAGGGCATCATCACCAAGGAGATGTTCACCCAAGTGCTCATCAGCGCCGCCTATATCACCGTGGCCTGCCTGGGCATCCTCTTCCTCCCCGCCATCCAGAACCTCTTCGGGGACGTGGACATGACCTATCTGAAATCCGCCGTGTTCGCCACCTTCATGATGGCCATCACCTTCAACGGCTTCAACGCCCGGACCAGCCACATCAACCCCTTTGAAAACCTGGGCAGGAACCGGAACTTCCTCCTGGTGATGCTGGCCATCTTCCTGCTGCAATTCGTCTTTGTCACCTTCGGCGGGGACGTACTCAGCGTAGAGGCCCTCACCCCCCAGTCCTGGCTGGTGTGCCTCATCCTGGCCTTCCTGGTGATCCCCATTGACATGGTCCGCAAGGCCCTCACCCACCGGCCGTGACCGGCTCTCCTATGCCCCTTCCATCCCCCAATCAGCTGAAAAGGTGGACCCACTATGCTGCAACGCACCCCGTTGGTACAACTGGATGATTACTTTCTCCCGCTGGGACAGCGCAGTACGCCAGGGGTATACTTCGTCCGGCTCAACGGGTATAACCAGCAGGTCCATCACTTTATCCAGCGCTATTACACAGCCGCCCGGGCCTCCGGGGTAATCCTGGAAGGGAAGCTGCAAAACCCCGACAACAAC
Source organism: Evtepia sp. (assembly GCF_056797215.1). Taxonomy (NCBI): domain Bacteria; kingdom Bacillati; phylum Bacillota; class Clostridia; order Eubacteriales; genus Evtepia; species Evtepia sp. The sequence continues at coordinate 14,509 of NZ_JBQILM010000003.1, read as the reverse complement.
AACCTGGCCTACTATGGCGAGATCATGGGGATGGAGTTCCAGCTAAACATGGGCTTCCTCCTCACCAGCCTGAAAAAGTGGCTCCCCAGGATGAACGACAGCCAGCGCAACAACGTGGCTGGGGCCATTTACGACACCCTGATGGACTTGAAAAAAAGCGGCAAAACGGACATGATGCTGAAAAACGCCTACATCAAGTTCATGTGCTGGCTCTATTACAAGTTTGAACGCATCGTCAACCACCTGGGGGAAGAGACCCTCCCCAAAATCCTCTACGACGGCAGCATTGGCAGCTACGAATTGCTGTTGATGAACGTGTTGTCCCTGGCTGGCTGCGACATCCTTCTCCTGCAATACCAGGGGGACAGCGCGTACCAAAGGCTGGACCCCCAATCCAAGACCTCCCAGGACTTCACCCTGCCAGACTTCACCCCCTTCCCCCCAGGCTTTTCCCTCAAGCAGCTTCGGCAGGAGATGCAGGAGGCGGCCCAGCGGGAGCGCTTGTATGGGCCTAAGCCCCAGACTGCCAACTGCACCAACGCCTGGATCAGTGGCAAGGTTTTGGAGGATGTCCGCCGGGACTTTCCCTCCCGGGGCTCGGACCCCCAGTTCTTCTACAACTGCTTCTGCCGTATCACCGGGGTGGAGGACAAGCTCACCTATCAAAACGAGCTCTACCAGCTCCAATTGGAGCTGAAAACCACCAAGCGGCGGCTGGTCATCCTCAGCGGGGCCATCCCGCCCCCCACCATGGAGGAAATCGGCGGCATCCGCCGGAGGAACTACCAGGATCTAAACCAGCTGGTGTTGGACCTGTCCTCCAACCTCCAATACAGCGCCAGCCAGGAATTGCAGCGGCTGATGGTCCGGGCTTTCGTTGACCTGCTCTTGGAGGAGGGGCAGCGGGAGCCGGGGAAGCTGAACCGGCTGACCAACCGGGCTGTCTACCTGCTGTGCTGGCTGAAACGCTACCAGCAACAGCTCTTTGGCCAGTGGAAGTTTCCAGAAATCGCCGCGTTCCTCTACCTGGGGGGCTGCAAGAACGAAAACGAAGCCCTGTTCTGCCGCTTCCTGGCCCGGCTGCCGGTGGACGTGCTGGTGTTTCAGCCCGACCGCAACGCAAGCTGCTGTTTGGAGGACCGGCTGCTGTACACAGTAAACCATCCCCTCTCCCTCACCGTCTCCCAATACCCAGAGGAGGACGGAGACCTGCGCTTGGCCACCGCCGCCTACCAGGCGGAACGGGACTTGGACAGCCTGATGTACCAGGACTCCGGCCTCTACCGGAACCAGCAGTACGCCAAGGGCAACGCCGTAACCTTACAGACCATCTATGAGGAAATCGCCATCCTCTGGGACCAGGAGCTGAAATACCGCCCCAACTTCGCCACCGCCCAGGAGGTGGTGACCATGCCGGTGATCTTCTCCAAGGTCTCCGGGGTGAAGGACGGGAATGTCCCCGCCTACTGGGCGGGCATCAAACAGCTGCTCACCCCAGACACCCATTTGATCTCCTCCGTCCCCCACCGCAGCGGCACAGAGCCCAACCCCATCAGGGCCTTTGCCACAGAGTTTTTCAAAAACGGGCGCCTGCAAAAGGGGAAGCTCAAGGCCCATAAGGCCTACCCCTATGGCTTCCTCCGGGAGGCCATGCAGGACCACCTGCTGGACAAGCTCCAACTGCTCATCGAGCAAGCCCTCATCAAGGGGACCTTCGAGAACGGAACGGAGTACACCATTGTCTCCACCGCCCTGAACCTGGACAAGTCCATCCTGCGCCTGGTGCAGAAGTTCGACTTTACCAAGAAAAACCCCAAGCTGGTGTACCTCATCCCCGGGGAGACGGTGCTCTCCCTAGAGGACACCATCCAGGCGGCGTTTTTGAACCTGGTGGGCTTTGACATCCTATTCTTCGTGCCCACAGGGTACCAGTGCGTGGAGCGTTTCTTCAACCGTCCGGTGGTGGAGGAACACCAGATCGGGGACTATCTCTACGACCTGCCCGTCCCGAATTTTGACACGATTTCATCCAATCCACGCCCCTCCTGGCGTGAGAAACTATTCAAGAGAGGTACCTGACATGGGACTTGATTTCACGAAATCCACAACACAGGCCGCCGCCCCCGCCCCGGAGGAATCCATGGAGCTGGCGGTGCAGGAATACGACATCGTGGCCGACCGGCAGCAGATGAACCAGACCTTGGTGAACTCCCAGGAGGTGGACGACCTGGTGAGCACCATTGAAATCGACAACATGGAAACCATCGTCACCTTCGGCGCCCACGCCGCCGAGGAAATCTCCAAGGCCTCCGACGTGGTCCTCAACAGCATGAACATGTCCCAGCTGGATGAGTCCAGCAAGATGCTCAACTCCCTGGCAAAAATCATGTCCAAGTTCGACATCGAGGAGGTCAAAGACAACCCCGGCCTCTTTGGCAAGCTCTTTGGGAACATGCGCCGGCAGCTGGACAAAATCCTCAGCAAGTACCACACCATGGGGGAAGAGGTGGACAAAATTTACGTCCAGCTCAAGCAGTATGAATCGGAAATCAAGCAGTCCAACCGCAAGCTGAACCAGATGTTTGACGCCAATGTGGAGTATTACCACCAGCTGGTGCGCTACATCCTGGCGGGGGAGCAGGGCTGCCGGGAAATCGAGGCCTACATCGCCCAGCGCCAGGCGGACATGGAGGCCAGCGGGGACAATTCCATCCAGTTTGAACTCACCAGCCTGAACCAGGCCCTGATGATGCTGGAACAGCGCACCCAGGACCTGCGCACCGCGGAGAATGTGGCCATGCAGTCCATCCCCATGATTAAGACCATGGAGTTCAGCAACATGAACCTAGTGCGGAAAATCAACTCCGCCTTTATCATCACCCTGCCGGTGTTCAAGCAGGCCTTGGCCCAGGCCATCATGCTCAAGCGCCAGCGCATCCAGGCGGAGTCCATGGCGGCCCTGGACGCCAAAACCAACGAAATGCTCATCAAAAACGCCCGGAATACCGTGGAGCAGTCCAAGATGACCGCCCGCATGGCCTCCGGCAGCTCCATCAAAATCGAGACCTTGGAGACCACCTGGCGCACCATCGTCAACGGCATCGACGAGACCAAGGCCATCCAGGAAAACGCCCGGAAGCAGCGCATCGACGATCAAAAACGTCTGGAATCCATCAAGCAGGAATTCAACCAGATGTATCACATGCCCAACAAAAATTGACCACATCATAAGGAGGACGCAGTATGCCTATCAATCTGACCAAAGGACAAAAAGTAAACCTCAGCAAGGACAACCCCGGCCTGAAGAATATCATGGTGGGCCTGGGCTGGGACGTGAACGCCTTTGACTCCGGGGCGGACTTTGACCTGGACGCCTCCGCCTTCCTGGCCGGGGCCAACGGCAAGTGCCCCATGGACAAGGACTTCATCTTTTACGGCAACCTGGAGCATGAGAGCGGCGCGGTGAAGCACATGGGCGACAACCTCACCGGCGAGGGCGACGGGGACGACGAGCAGATCGAAGTGGACCTGAGCCTGGTGCCCGGGAACATCGAAAAAATCGCCTTTACCGTCACCATCTATGAGGCGGAGTCCCGGCGGCAGAATTTCGGCCAGGTGTCCAACGCCTATATCCATATCATGGACACCGCCACCAACACGGAGCTGCTGCGCTTCGATTTGGGGGAGGACTTCTCCATCGAAACCGCCGTGGTGGTGGGGGAGCTGTATAAGCACAACGGCGAGTGGAAGTTCAACGCCATTGGCAGCGGGTTCCAGGGCGGCCTGGCGGCCCTGTGCGCCCATTATGGCATCGACGCGGAATAAGGAGAGAACACCATGCCTGTAAACCTGACAAAAGGACAAAAAGTGAGCCTCACCAAGGGCAACCCCGGCCTGCGCAATGTGGTCGTCGGCCTGGGCTGGGACGTGAACCAGTTCGACACCGGCGGGGACTTTGACCTGGATGCCTCCGCCTTCCTCCTCAGCGACAGCGGGAAGGTCTCCCGCCAGGAGGATTTCGTATTCTACGGCAACCTGGCCCATCCCTCCGGCAGCGTGGTCCACCAGGGGGACAACCTCACCGGTGTGGGGGACGGGGACGACGAGCAGATCAAAATCGACCTCACCCAGGTGCCGGAGACCATCAGCAAAATCGCCTTTGCCGTGACCATTTACGACGCGGAGGGGCGGCGGCAGAATTTCGGCCAGGTGAACAACGCCTTCATCCGGATCTATGACGAGACCAACGGGGAAGAGCTGCTGCGCTATGACCTGGGGGAGGACTTCTCCATTGAGACCGCCGCCATCTTCGGCGAGCTCTACAAGCACGGCGGCGAGTGGAAATTCAACGCCATCGGCAGCGGCTACCAGGGCGGCCTGGCGGCCATCTGCGCCAGCTATGGCATAGATACAGAATAAAGAGAGGGAGGACACATCCAATGTCTGTGAAGCTACAAAAGGGGCAAAAGGTCAGCCTATCCAAGGAAAACGCCGGGCTCTCCACCGTGGTGGTGGGCCTGGGCTGGGATGAGGTGGAGCAGAAGCGCAAGGGCTTCTTCGCCCCCAAGCCCCAGCCCATCGACTGCGACGCCTTTGCCATCCTGCTGAAAAACGGCAAGCTGGTGGACAACAACGACGTGGTCTACTTCGGCAACCTCACCCACTACACCCAGTCCGTGCGCCACATGGGGGACAACCTCACCGGCGCCGGGGACGGGGACGACGAGCAGATCATCGTCGACCTGAACAGCGTCCCCGGCGAGTATGACCGCATCGTCATCGCGGTGAACATCTACCAGGCCCGGGAGCGCAATCAGCACTTCGGCATGATCCAAAACGCCTTCATCCGCCTGGTGGACGGGCGCAACAACAGCGAGATGTGCATTTACAACCTGACGGAAAACTACTCCAACCAGACAGCCATGCTCTTCGGCGAGGTGTACCGCCACAACGGCGAGTGGAAGTTCAACGCCGTAGGCCAGGGCACCACAGACAACAGCATCGGGGAGTTTGCCCGCCGGTATCTTTAACACGCAGCCTTGGCTTCTGACGCAGCCTGACTTCAAATGGAGGGATCTGGGATCTCTCCATTTGGTCTTTGTTGCGATTTTAACCCTTGCGAGGTGGGTCATATGAACACAGCCATCCGTTACCGGCACAACCCCGGGGCCATCCGCTCCTTGGAGGACTTCCTCCGGGCCCATGGGGGCTATGCGGAGGGCCAGCGGGAGGTCTATTTCCTCCGGGCCCTAGGGGCGCTGCCCAACATGGCCGCTGCCGTCCAGGACATGGACCGCCTGGGGGGCCCCACGTACCTGCGCCTGCCGGAGGCATTGCCCAAGCTCACATCCCCAGAGGACACCGCCTTTTATACCGGGGCCTATGAGGCCTGGCGCGCCGGGGGACCCCTGCGGCTGCATCTAAGCTGCCGGGACCCTCTGTTCCCCCAGGTGCTGGCCCAGGCCACGGAGGACACTTTGGCGCAATACCAACGCGTCAAGGCCGGGGCCTCGGAGACCATTTTGAAAAATTTCGCTGTAAAGCTGTGGCACTGGACAGACAGCTTGCTGGGGGGCCTCCTCTCCCAATGGTCGCCCCAGGGCAGTCTAAAAGTAGTGGCGGAGAACGTCCAGAAGGAACAGCCCTACCTGTTCTTCTACCTGCTCACCCTCCTGGGCTGCGACGTATTACTGCTGAACACCCGGGGGGAAGTCCAGGTGGGGGACGCGCTGAAAAAGCTGTCCGCACCCCTGGCCCTGGGCCCCTATGGGGAACAACCCCTGCCCAGCTTCGCCCCCAGGGTACAGGCGGCCTCCCCTGCCCCCCAGCCAATACATACCCCTCAGCCCAGCCCTGCCAGAGCCACCCCAACCCTCACCATCCCGCCCCATCCCGCCCGGGCAAGGCGGGCAGCCCCCGCCCCGGCGGCATCCTCTGGCCACGGGGCCCAGGAGAAAAGCTTTGAAGCCCTGGCCAATCTGGCCTCCTCCATCGTGATGATCACGGTTCACGGGGACAAGGGCCAGCCCATCGCCACCGGCTCCGGGATCATGATCGGCCGGAAGGGCTTCCTCCTCACCAACTTCCACGTGATTCGGGGCGGGCGCTCCTTCTCCGTGCGCATTGAGGAGGACGAGACGGTGTACCCCACCGACGAGGTCATCAAGTACAACGCCGACCTGGACCTGGCGGTGCTGCGCATCCAGCGGGAGCTGCAGGTCCTGCCCATTTACGACGGGCGGAAAAAGCTGGTGCGGGGACAAAAGGTGGTGGCCATCGGCAGCCCCCTGGGCCTGTTCAACTCTGTGTCCGACGGCATCATCTCCGGCTTCCGCCAGATCAATGACGTGGACATGATCCAGTTCACCGCCCCCATCTCCCACGGGAGCTCCGGCGGGGCGGTACTGAACATGGCCGGGGAGCTCATCGGCATCAGCACCGCGGGCTTCGACCAGGGGCAGAACATCAACCTGGCCGTGGGCTATGAGAACATCCGCCTCTTCGCCCGGGGGTTTTACAGCTCGTGACCACCCTGTTTACCGACCTGGACAATACCCTGCTCTACTCCCACCGCCACAGCACCCCGGAACCCAAGCGCTGGGTGGAACAGTTACAGGGAAAGCCCCAGGGCTTCCTGACGGAATCCACCCACCGCTTCTTTGCCCGGCAGGACTGGCTTTCCGTGGTCCCTGTCACCACCCGCACCCCCGCCCAGTTCGCCCGGCTGGCGGGGATGGTCCAGGGCTTCGGCTGGCGGGACGCCCTGGTGTGCAACGGGGCCATCCTCCTGCGGGATGGGCAGGCAGACCCGGCGTGGCAGGCGGAATCCGAAGCCCGCTCGGCGGCGGAGCAGCCGGCTTTTGACGCCGCATACGCCCTTGCCTGTGCCCTGGCGGGGGCGGAAAATCTGGTGTGCGTCCCCCCCTTCTTATTCTATGTCAAGGCCCAGGAGCCGGAGGCGGTCTTGCACAGCCTCCAAGCCCAGGCAGACACCAGCCAGCTGGTTCTGCTGGGGGACAGGCGAAAGGTCTACTGCTTCCCCCGCAGCCTGGACAAGGGGCAGGCAATCCGGCGCTACCGGGCCCGGTTTGGCCTGGGGGCCTGCATCGCCGCCGGGGACAGCGCCTTTGACCTGCCCATGCTAGAGGCGGCGGACCACTGCTTTTGTCCAGGGGCCATCGCCGGGCAGGTGGCCAACCCAAACAAAACCGTCTGCCGGGACGGCCTATTCTCCAACCTGCTCTGCGCGGGATTGGAGGCCCTGAGAAACGAGGAAACATGCATTGAAAAACCCGCAACAGAAGTTCAGCGTGGGGGCCCTGCTCTACACCCCCGCCCTGAACCCTAACATAGCCGAATCCGTGCTCCAAGGGCGGCTGGGGGGGCCCTACTCCCTGGCCCTGTGCCTAGAGGACACCATCTCCGACGACCTGATGGCGGCGGCGGAGGGGCAGGTGGTGAAGAGCCTACAACAGCTCTGGACTGCCACCCAGAGGCAAGCGCTGACCTTGCCCAAGCTCTTTCTCCGGGTGAAGGAGCCGGAACAGGTGGGGCGGCTGTTTGCCGCCGTGAAAGGCTATCAGAGCATCTTGACCGGCTTCATCTTCCCCAAGTATACCGTCACCAATGCCGCCGCCTACAACCAGGCCCTGGAAGCGGTGAACGGGCAGGCGGAACGCCCCTTGGCCATGATGCCCATTTTGGAGAGCCCGGACATCGTGGACCTCTCCGGCCGTCCGGAACGGCTGTTTGCCATCAAGGAACGCATCGACGCCATGGGGGAGCTGGTGCTCAACGTCCGGGTGGGGGGCAACGACTTCTGCAACCAGTTCTCCGCCCGGCGGCACTACGACGAGACCATCTATGACATCCTGCCTGTGGCCCAGCTTTTGGGGGATATCCTAACCGTGTTCTCCCGGGACTATGTGGTCTCCGGGCCGGTGTGGGAGTTCTTTTCCAGCCACAACGACGAGTGGAAACAGGGGCTGCGCACCGAACTGAAACGGGACCGGCTCAACGGCTTCGTGGGGAAAACGGTGATCCACCCCAAACAGATCCCCGTGGTCAACGAAATGCTCAAGGTCACCAGCAAGGATTTGCAGGACGCCAAAGCCATCCTCAACTGGGACAGCAGCGGCCTGCAAGTGGGAAAAAGCTATGGAGGGGAGCGGATGAACGAGGTCCGAACCAACTACAACTGGGCGCAAAAGACCCTGTTGCTGGCGGAGCTCTACGGCATCGTATAGGACTATGAAACAACAGATTGACGGAAATGACCTGATCCAGGTGGCCAAGCGGGAGAACAACCCCAAGCGCCATTACCTCTATGTGAACCCCCTACAGGGGAAGCACCTCCCCGTCTCCCCCAGCCGGTCCCTGGCCCTCTTTGCCAGCCTGGCGGAGGAGGCCGCCCAGCGCTTTGCCGGGGAACGGCTGCTGGTGGTGGGCTTTGCCGAAACCGCCACCGCCATTGGGGCCGCCCTGGCCTATGGGGCCGGCAATGTGGACTTCTATTGCAGCACCACCCGGGAGGCCCTCCCAGGGGCGGACTACCTCTTCTTCTCCGAGTCCCACAGCCATGCCAGGGAACAGAGGCTGGTGCTGGACCATCTGGCAGAGGTCTTGCCCCAGGTGGACCGGGTGGTGTTCGCCGAGGACGAGGTCACCACGGGGAATACCATCGCCCATTTGATCTCCGTCCTTCAGGGGGCTTTCCCTGCCCTGCCCCTGGGCTTTGGCATCCTCTCCCTGCTCAACAGCATGGAGGAAGCCCGGCTGCAGGCGTGGGAGGCCCAGGGCATCCCTGTGGGCTTCCTCCACCGCATCCCCCAGGCATACCGGGCGGAGGAAATCGCGGGCTATGCCTATCCCTCCTTGGCAGGGGTGGCCCCGGTGTATTCCCCTGCCCCTCTGCCTGTGGTGGAAATTGGCGGACGATGGGAGGCCCGGGTGGCGGGGCCCAGCGGGGACCTGCGGCGGCGCTGTGACGCCTTTGTGGCCCAGGCCCTTTCCCAGCTGACCCTCCCCGCCGGTGCCTCCTCCATCCTTGTGTTGGGAACGGAAGAGTGTATGTTCCCTGGCCTGCTGCTGGGGCAGGCCTTAGAGGAGCAGGACCCCCGCCGGGTGGTGCGCTTCCACGCCACCACCCGCAGCCCCATTGCAATCAGCCCGGACCCCGCCTATCCCCTCCATGCCCGGGACCCCCTGGACAGCGTGTATGAGGCGGGGCGGCGGACCTTCCTCTACAACCTGGCCGCCTATGACCAGGTCCTTCTGGTCACCGACGCGGAAGCCTGCACGAACCAAGGGCTTGCCAGCATCGTGGGGGCGTTGGAGCGCCACGGCAACCAAAACATCAGCTTGATCCAGTGGAGGGCAACATGAGAAGCAGCTATGACCCGGCGGAGGTAGAACTCCTGCTGAAAGACATCACCGGCCTGGTGGAGCCCCTCCCCGCCAGGGTGCGGGAGGAAAAGATTCAGAGCGGCACCCACTACTGTGAGATGCTCCCCCTGGAATACAAGCCCTCCCCCCGCTATATGGAAGCCTACTACCGCGCCCTGGACAGCTATGCCCAGGCCACCGCCGACGCCGTGGCCCTTCTGGCAGAGCGCTTGTACCAGCGCAAGGGGCCCAAGCTGGTGCTGGTCTCCCTGGCCCGGGCGGGCATCCCCATAGGTATCCTGCTGCGGCGGTATCTCCTCGCCACCCATCAAGTGGCGGTGAAGCACTACGCCATCTCCATTATCCGGGGGCGGGGCATCGACCGCAACGCCATGGGCCACATCCTGGCCCATCACGCCCCCAACAGCCTGCAATTCGTAGACGGCTGGACAGGGAAAGGGGCCATTCTGGGGCAGCTCCGGGAGGCCCTGGCAGACTACCCCGCTGTGGACGCCAGCCTGGGGGTGTTGGCAGACCCGGCAAACCTGACGGCGCTGTGTGGGACCCATGAGGATATCCTAATCCCCTCCTCCTGCCTCAACGCCACGGTGACAGGGCTATTGAGCCGGACCTTTTTGCGCGGCGACCTCATCGGCCCCCAGGATTTTCACGGGGCGGCCTATTATGGCGCACTGGCGGAGGAGGATTTGTCCAAGCAATTCCTAGACCGCATTTCAGCATGCTTTGCCCCCAGCCTCCAAGCAGGGGACGCCACCCCCACAGGGCCCAAGGGGATCGAGGTGGTGGAGGCGGTGGCCGCCTGCTACGGCATAGGGGACATCAACCTCATCAAGCCGGGAATCGGGGAGGCCACCCGGGTTCTTCTCCGCCGCCTCCCCTGGAAAATCATCGTAAACCCGGCCTTTGATGGGGGGGACGCCCTGGGGCACCTGCGGCAGTTGGCGGCAGAGAAGCAGGTCCCTTGGGAGCCTAGCCCGGTCCCCTTGGGAAACTACAAGGTCTGCGGGCTCATCAAGACCCTGTCTGATCTGTGAAGGGAAGGGAGCACCATGGAATTTCATGTGCCAAACAGGACCACACCCCCGCTGCGCCGGGAGTCGTTGGCCTCCTTAAATCAAACAACCACCCCGCCCCTGTCCAAGGACACAATCTTGCGCTTGAACAGGGCAGGCCAGGGCGGGCGGCCCCCCGCTGCCCCGCCTCCCCGCCGGGACACGCCCCCCCGGCAGCAGGCTCCGTCCAGGCCATCCCCCTCCCCTGCCCCGGCGGCGGCTCAGAACGCACCACCGCCTGTCGCCCCACCGGCGGTGGCCCCCATGGCTCTCCCGCCTTTGCCCAATCCCCTGGGCAAGGGGCAAAAGACGGCCCTGCCGGTGCAGGCGGGTGGGAAGCTCCGGGTTTGCTTTGGGTGGAACGTCTCAGACCAGCGCTGCGACGTGGACGCCTCCGCCTTTCTGGTGGATGCACGCAGCCAGGTCCCCGGCGACGAGTGGTTCGTCTTTTACGGCCAGACCCAGAGCCCTGACGGCAGCGTCCGCCAGGAACCCAGCGGGCAGGACCGGGCATGCCTCTCGGTGGACCTGGGGCGGCTGGACCCCCAGGTTCAGAAAATTGTATTCGTCCTGACCATCGACCAGGCGTTTTCCAAAAACCTCCACTTCGGGATGCTGAAGGACGCCTACCTGCGGCTGCTGGACGAGAGGGGCCAGGTGCTTTTGAGCTACCAGCCAGAGGAGTATTATCCCACTGTGACCTCCATGACCCTTGGGGAACTGTACCGCCACAAGGGCCAGTGGAAATTCAACCCCGTAGGGAATGGCGTCCACCAGGACCTGGCGGGACAGTGCGCCATTTACGGCGTGGAACTATGCTGATTGGGGAGGAAACCATGCTTACCTTTGAAACTTTGAATGAGCTGACCTTAAAGGTCACCTGCCAGGGCAACGACGTGCTCTTCACCAAGGCCGGGGCCTTCATCGCCGGGGAGAGCCCCCACAAAAACTACCGCTTTGAAAAGGTCCTCCTGGGCCCCCAGGAGAGCTTGGCCCAGGCGGCCCTGGGCTCCCTGATCCGCCGGGTGACGGGGGAAAACCTGCCCCTGATGAAGGTCACCATGAGCGGCGATTCCGTGACCTATTACGCCAACCTGGGGCAGCACGTGGTGATCTACCAGCTGGCCTATGGGGAGACCATCTCTGTGGAGTCGGAAAACATCCTGGCCTTCACCCAGGACTGCGACTACCAGGTCCGCTTTTTGGGCAAGGGCGTCCTGTCCCAGAAGGGGCTGGCCACCTCCACCCTCACGGGGAAGGGGAAAAACGCCTGCGTGGCCATCCTCTCCGACGGCAACCCCCTGGTGCTGAGCAACCAGACCAGCCGGGCCACCCTGGCGGTGGACCCCGACGCGGTAATCTGCTGGATCGGCCAGGGGCATTGCGACCCCCAGATCAAAACGGACCTGAACTGGAAAACCTTCATCGGCCAGGCCTCTGGGGAGTCCTACACCTTTGAGTGGGACGGCGGCCAGCCAGTGACGGTGGTGATCCAGCCCTCGGAACGCTCTGGGGGCATCCGGGTGGCCATGGACTAAACCCACGGGGCAAGTCGTATATTGACAGGGTGGAGACGATACAGTATAATCTAAACAACATATAAAACCATAATAAGGGAGACAGCGGCATGAAACAGTTTTTTGGTATGAGCCAACGCGGAAATTTGGAGGAAGCGGTCCGCGGGCTGCACAGCCCCCAATTTATAATGCTGTTATCAAACGACGCCCAGTTTGAAGCACACGTCCAGGCCCTAGAACGGCTCTTCCCCAACGTCCCCAGCATCGGCTGCATCGGGATGAGCTACCAGACAGGCATTGTGGAAAACGGCGTGGGGGTCATCGCCTTTTCCGACGGGGTCACCGCCGCGGCCAATGTGTTGGAGCACGCCTCCACCATGCCGGTGAAGTACATCCACCGCCTGGAACGGGATATGCAGCAGGTGGGCAGTTCCCGGGAGGACACCGTGTGCATCGACTTTTGCAGCGGCAACGACGCCTGTGTCCTCACCACCATCCATACCGCCCTGCGCAAGCAGGGTATCTCCCTTGTGGGGGGCACCGGCGACCAGGGGCGGGTCTCCGCCAACGGCCGGGTATACCCCGACGCGGTGGCCTATGGCCTGGTGCGCAACCTCCATGGCCGGGTGAAAACCTATAAGGAAAACATCTACCACCAGCTGGGGAACTACCGCTTCATCGCCTCCGGCACCGACCGCTCCAACTACATCCTGGGCTCCCTGAACGGCCGCCCTGCCAAGCAGGTCTATCAGAGCATCCTCCACGTCACCGACCAGGAAATCCTCACCCGCACCTTCCAAAACCCCTTTGGCAAGATCAACGGGAACGACACCTGCATCATCTCCATCAAGGATGTCCAGGGCAATGCCTTGGCCTGCTTCCGGCAGGTGAACGATTCCGACGTGCTCATCCTCCTGGAGCTGGGGGACTACCGGGCCATCACCCAGGACACCATCCGCCAAATCTGCCAGGACTTCCCCCGGCGCTCCGCTGTCTTCTCTGTGAACTGCCTGTTCCGTTACAAGCTCTTCTCCGAACAGGGCTATATGCAGGAATATCTCCGGGAAATGGCGGCCCTGGGCAACCACGCCGGGCTGGTGGGCTATGGGGAACACTACAATGACCGCTTTGTCAACCAGTCCATGACCTGTGTGGTCTTTGAATAAGGGAGGATACACTCATGTTGTTTGCAGAAAAGACCCGGCAGAAGCCGGCCCCCCAGCGAGCCCCAGAAAAAACCGGGCTCTCCCCGGTGCTCCACGTAGCCGACAGCCTGAAGGGCTACCAGAAGGAGCTGGTGGAAAAGGAAGTGGCCTCCCTCTTTGAGCTGAGCCTGGTAAACAGCACCTTTTCCGGGGTGCTCAGCGAGGCAGACCATTTCCAGGAAAAATTGCAGGAGCTGGGCGGCTCCTTCTCCCACATCGACAACACCGCGGAGGGCTTTTCCCAGGTGCGCGGCCAGGTGGCGGAGGCGGTGTCCGACGCCCAGGGGCAGATGGAGGCCCTGACGGCCACCTCCATGAAAATCCAGGCCTCCTATGAGGAGATGGCCGGGATTTTCAGCCAGCTCCAGGATGCCATCCAGGGGATCCAGAAGTGCATGGGGAAAATCGTGTCCATCGCCGACCAGACCAACATCCTGGCCATCAACGCCTCCATTGAGTCCGCCCGGGCCGGGGTGGAGGGGCGGGGCTTCGCCGTGGTGGCGGAGCACGTGAAGCAGCTGGCGGAGGAGATCGTGGTGCTGGCCAAGGAGGTCAACACCGGGGTCAACGACGTGGAGCTCCGGGCCGGAGAGCTCAGCGCCAGCATCAACACCTCCCAGCAGACCCTGGGCCAGGGCGTGGGCATCGTGGCCCAGACGGAGGAGAACTTCCGCCAGATCATCTCGGCGGCTGACGGGGCCACAGACGTGCAGTCGGCCATCTCCGGGGTGATCCAGGACTCCCAAGGGGAGCTGCAAAACATCCTCCAATTCTTCGACCAGATCAAGGACCAGTATCAAGAGGTCATCACCCACATCAAGCGGGCCAGCAACCTGGGGACCACCAAGAGCGCCATGTTCGAGGACATGGACAACATGATCTCCCAGCTGCCGCCGTTGGTGGAGGACGCCCAGGAGGGGCGGTAAACAGAAAAAGCAAAGCCGGGGCTGTGAAGCCCCGGCTTTTTTTCCGGCTTTCGCCTTGCGTGGTTGCTTACTGCTCCTTCTTCTTGGGGTTCAGGCAGGCAACGCCGCTTACCCATCGAATTACAAAAAACTTCCACGCTTTCCTCCCCGCATAGGGGAATGTTCCCCTGCAAATACTAGGCGTGTTCTCAAAAATATACCACAGGAGGTTTTTATAGATGAAAGCAACTGGCATCGTCCGGCGTATCGACGACTTAGGCCGGGTGGTCATCCCCAAGGAAATCCGCCGCACCATGCGGATTCGGGAGGGCGACCCCTTAGAAATCTTCACCAACAGCGACGGCGGCGTGGTGTTCAAAAAATATTCCCTCATGGGTGGCCTGGGGGATTTCTCCTCCCAGCTA
>NZ_JBQILM010000002.1:0-98827 GCF_056797215.1 Evtepia sp. | reverse complement strand
CTCCACCCCCTCTGTCCCGGCAATGGCCTGGCGCAGCGTCCGGCAAAGGGGGTCCGGGTAGCGGTCCACTGCCTGTGCGGCGGTGGCAATGGCCGCCTGCACCCCCCTGGGTGTGCCCAGGGGGCTCACGCTGGCGGAGAAATCCAGGGGCACCGCACCATATTCCGCCACAAAGCTTGCCCAATCCCCCCCATGAGGCAGACGATCCACGCTCTTTTCCTCCCTTACAACAGTATCACCACCAGCGCCCGAACCCCCAGGCAAAGGAGAAGCGCTAGAATGCTGGCAGCATATAGCGCCCGATTGGCCCGCAAGATGTCCTCCGGTTCCACCGGGCGGCAGCTGTCCCCAATGGTGGGTTTTTCATGCAGCATCCCAAAATACCAGGCTGGGCCCGCCAACTGTATCCCCAAGGCCCCGGCACAGGCGGACTCTGTTTGGGCAGAATTGGGGCTGGGGTGATTGCGCCTATCCCGCCGCCAGATACGGAACGCCCCCTTGGCATCCTGCCCCACCAGTGAGGCCGCAGCAATCCACAGAAGTGCCGCCAGGCGGGCGGGCAGGTAGTTCGCCCCGTCGTCCAGCTTCGCCGCCGCTCGGCCGAACTGCAAATACCGCTCGTTTTTATACCCGATCATACTGTCCATGGTGTTGACTGCCTTATAGGCCAGGGCCAGAGGTGCACCGCCTATGGTCATATAAAACAGCGGCGCCAGAACCCCGTCGGCGAAGTTCTCCGCCACTGTCTCCACCGCCGCCCGGGTCACGCCCTCAGAGGTCAACGCCTCGGTGTCCCGCCCAACAATGCGGGATACCGCCTTGCGGGCGGCGGACAAGCTGTCCGTGGTCAGGGCGGTATATACCCGCCTGCTCTCCTGGGCCAGCCCCTTCACCGCCAGGGCCTGCCAGCACCACAGAACCTGCACCCCGAAGCCCAGCGCCGGATGCAGATATGATGCACCCAGAACGATACTCCATGTAATCGCCAGGGTTCCCACTGGCAGCAGGACAGCCAAAAGCGTACCTCCCAAACGCAGTCCCGCTGGTGTAGCGGGAAAAATACGGCGAAAAACACGCTCCAATCCCACAATGGCCTTTCCCATCAACACCACTGGATGGGGCAGCCACACCGGGTCCCCCAACAGCAGATCCAGAAAAAAACCGCAGGCTATCGCCCCTAAGAGCGCCATGACCAAACGTCCTCACCGCTGGATACATAGGAGAGCTTTCTCACCACTTCCACGCCGTTGCCACTGTTCCACAGCCCTTGATCCGTCCGAAGAAGATAGCCACTGCCATTGGGGGCGTACCATGCAAAATACGGACGATGGGGCCGGGCATAGCGCTCCATCACCGCCATTTGTGTTCCCCCGTGGGCCACGATGCACAAAAGCTTCTCCCCCCGGTCCAGTGCTTCCTCCACCAGCGCTGCGAATGCCCCGCAAGTCCGGGCCGCAAACGCCTCCATGCTCTCACCGCCAGGAATCTTACCCTGGCAATTCCCATCCACCCAGGCACGGTAGGCCTGGTCCTGGGCCATCTCATCGGCAGTACGTCCTTCAAAGTCCCCCAGGTCCATTTCCTGGAGCCCTTCCAACACAAGCTGCTCCGCCTCCGGGAAGAGGCGTTGGGCCGTCTGCCTGGCTCGCATCAGAGGGGACACATATACGGCTTTGGGAAACACCTCTGCCTGGCAAAGTGATTCTTCCCCTTCTGGAGAGAGCGGGATATCCCGCAGGCCCTGGTAACGTCGCTCCCGATTGTATTGCGTCTCCCCATGGCGCAGCAAGTAGATCTCCATCACAGCCTCCCTTTCAGTACGGTGGGGATGCCACAAAACACCCGCACCACAGTGTCCGCCCGTTGGGCCAGCAGGCAGGCCAAACGGCCTGCCCGCTCCCTGGCCCGGCGCTGGGCTGGGTCTATGGGGACCACACCGCCGCCCACCTCCGTGGCAATCACAACGGGGTACTGTTCTGCCAGCCGTCCTGCCAGTGTATCCAGGTTCTCATCCCCAGCAGCCAGGTCTTCCACGTTCCAGATCGCCAGACGGGAAAAGTCCTCTTCTTCACAGTGCAGGAGTTCTCGTGCAACCTCCCGCTTGCCGCTGAACAGCGGCCCGGTGATAAAAATCATCCTGTTCCTCCCTATCCTGTCCCCAATGCCCGGAGGAGCAGTTGGGCCACCACCAAAGCGGTCAACTGCCACAGCTCAGCCACTTGCAAGAACCATCCAGCCAGGTCCCCGCTCACGCCGCCAAACTGCTTCTTCGCAACCCTCCAATACCAAACCAGCGCCGCCAACGCCGCCAGGGCCATGGCTTTGCCCCCGATATCCCCCAGCGCCGCCATCCCTCCGGCCGCAGCACAGATCAACAGCAACAGGATATTTTTTACCCGGCGGCGGTCTGCCGCAGTGGCAAAGCTATGGGCCAGGCCACTGTCCTTGGCCAGGGGGAACACGGCAATGGCATAGCCGGAAAGGCTCCGCTCCAACACGAAAGCCAGACCCACACAGAAGGGGGTATTCCCTCCTGTCTCCACCACCGTACATAGGGCAAGCATCCAAACAAAATACACACACAGCCGGATCACTGCAAAGGCCCCACAGTGGGGGTCCGCCAAAATCTCCTGCTTCCGCTTTTGGGGGGCACAACTGGCCAAGGCATCACAGGTGTCGGCGTATCCGTCCAGGTGGATGCCCCCGGTGACCAGCACCGGCACCAGGCAAAGCCCCGCCCCCCGCAGCAGATCCGGCATTGCGAGAAACTCCGCCAGCGCCGTCCAGCCCCACCAGCATAGGCCGCACACCAGCCCCACCAGGGGAAAGGCGCACAGGGCATAGCGCATGTTCCGGGGCGTCCACGCCGGTTGGGGCAACGGCAGGGCAGAAAACATCCCAAAGGCCACAGCGATGGTTTGAAAAACAATCATGGCATGTTCTCCTGTCCGCCTTTGTGGCAAACTGGCAGGCCGCATACCAGTTCATATACCGCATCCGCTTGGGCAGCCAGGCGGCGGTTCACCGTAGCCAGTAGGCGCAGATAGTGTAAGGTATCCCCCTCATAGTCTGTCCCGGCAGAGAACAGCTCCCCGGAGACGATTACCAAGTGCTCACACTGCATCCGCAGCCTGTCCACCCCTCGGAGGATGGCCTCCAAGGCAGCCCCCCCTGCCCCCTCCGGGTCGTACAGCTCGTTGGCCACCAGGTTGGTCATACACTCCAACAAAACGTTCCCTCGCTCCGGCAGCACCAGCCCTGACAAGTCCGTGTACCGCTCGATGGTCACAAAGTCCTTCTGGGCACGCATGGCCCGGTGCCGTTCAATGCGCCGGCGGCATTCCAGATCAAAGGGGTACAGGGTGGCGATATAGTACCGCACCCCTTCGGCCTGGAGCAACAACTCCTCGGCAAAAGCGCTCTTCCCGCTGGCCGCGCCACCGATCACCAGAGATACCATCAAATTCCTCCTTGGGGGGTATAGGGTTCAATGCCGCAGCCGGAAAAGGTATAGCTCTCGGCATACACCGCCAGAGCCATATCCAGAAGCGGCAGGGCCGCCACCGCCCCAGTGCCCTCCCCCAGGCACAGCCCGGCCGTGATCAGCGGCTTCTTCCCCAGGGCCGCCAGCAGGGCCTGTCCAGCAGGTTCGGCAGAAACATGGCTGGCCAAAATCGCCCCAGAGGCTTTGGGACACAGCCTCACCGCACACAAGGCCGCCGCCGCGCTGATGACGCCGTCCATCACCACAGGGAGGCGGTATACCGCCCCCCCCAGGTACAGGCCACACAGCCCCGCCAGCTCAAAGCCCCCCACCTTTGCCAAAACGTCCAGGGGGTCTCCGGCGTCCGGACGATTCACCGCAATGGCCCGCTGGACCGCGTCAATCTTCCGGGCAAGCCCCGCATCCGACAGACCAGCCCCCCGCCCTGTCACCGCCTCCGGCGGACAGCCCAGCAGCACAGCACTCACCGCACTGGCGGCGGTGGTGTTGCCAATGCCCATCTCCCCTGCCGCCAAAATCTTCGTCCCCTGCTCCGCCTCCCGGCGGACCAGTTCCATCCCAGCACACACAGCTTGCACAGCCTGGGCCCGGCTCATGGCAGCACCCTGGGTCATATCCGCTGTGCCGTTGCCCATCCTCAGGTCTACCACGCCGGGATAGGGCGGGAAATCCACCACACCCAAATCCACAGGAACCACCTTGCAATCCGTCCGCGCCGCCATGCGACATACCGAGGTCTGCCGGGCAGCCAGCCCACGGACTACGGCGGCGGTCACACTACTGTCCGTTTGGGTCACCCCCTGGGCGGTCACGCCGTGGTCGGCGCACAGCACCAGCACTGCCCGGCGGGAGAGGTCGATGTCCGCACTTCCGGTCAATGTGGCGATCTGCTCCAACGCCTCCTCCAACAGGCCCAGGCCTCCCAGGGGCTTGGCGCAGGCGGCCCACCTCCGGTGCGCCTCTGCCCTGGCCTGTGAATCCGGCTCCGGTACCGCTGCCAGTTTTTCTAACAATTCCTTCTCTTGTTCCATCGCTTCCTCACGCTCCTCCCAATACACCCTTGGCAGCATATCCCGCCGCCGCAGCCACAAAGCGCTGGGACAATTGGGGGCTTCCCGCAAAGTACAGGTGGGGAAACGCCGCGTATAGCGATGGCCCCAGAAAGCCACAGTCCCAGCTCCTGCCGCTGATGGGTTTCTCCGCCCTGAGGGCCGTGCCGTTCTCCGTACTGTCCCAGTGGTGGAACTCATGGGCCGGCACCGTCTCCCCGGTGCGGAATAGCATTCCATCCACTTTGGCGCTGAGTTGGGCATAGCCAAAGCGCACCAGCCGCCCAGCGGCAAACCCAGTCCCAGGCAGGGCGCCCGCCATAGGCAGCTTACGTCCCGTCCCGGCCTCTTCCAAGTGCTTTCCCAGATACAAAAAGCCGCCGCATTCCGCTACGGTGGGCATACCTGCCGCAACTGCCTGATATACTGCCCACCGCATCCCCTGGTTCTCGGAAAGGGCTTGGGCGTATAGCTCCGGGTAACCTCCTGGAAGATATAATCCGGCGATGTCCGGCGGGAGGGCAGTATCTTCCAGAGGGCTGAAAGACACCAGCTCTGCCCCGGCATCCGTCAACGCATCCAAGGTTTCTGGGTAGGTGAAGCAAAACGCACTGTCCTGGGCCACAGCAATGCGTGGGGGCACAGCTTGTTGCGGCGCAGCAAGCTTGCGCAACTTGCCAATTTTTTTCTTCCTCTCACAAAGGCGCAACAGACGGGGCAGGTCCGCGTATTCCTCCAATCCCGCAGCCAATTTCTCCAAACGGAGAGGCAGGTCCCCGATCTCCTCTGCGGTACACAGCCCCAGGTGGCGGCTGGGCAGGCTCGCTTCCTCCATCGGGGGCAGGCAGCCCAACACAGGGAGGCCCGTCTCCGCCTCTAGCATAGGGGACAAACTCTTGCACAGGGTTGGGGGACAGTCGTTCAACAGTATCCCTACAATATGGCTGGGGGTACGGAACCCCAACAAGCCCCGGAGCTGCGCCGCCAGGGTCAGGCTGGCCCCCTTGGGGCGCAGGATCAGCACCACTGGCAAGTCCAGCACATCCGCCGTATGCCAGGCGCTGGCCTGGGTGGTGGTGCCCCCCACTCCGTCGTAAAAACCCATGGCTCCCTCGCACACCACCGCACTGTGGCCGGCACTGTAGCGGTTGTACAGCCCCTTTGCTGTCTCCTTATCGGATAAAAACAGGTCCAAATTGTGGCTGTCGATTCCCAGGGCCGCCCGGTGAAACATCGGGTCGATGTAATCCGGCCCGCACTTAAAAGCACAGGGATTCAGCCCTCGCCGCTGCAATGCCGCCAACAGGGCACAGGTCACCATGGTCTTTCCACTGCCGGAGGCGGGGGCAGAGAGCAATACCTCAATCATCCCGGCACCCCGCAACGAGGAACACCGGGTTGTTGGCCATCATCAGGTGCATCCTCCCCGCTTCCCTGCTGCGGCTGACGGCAAGCTGGGTCACTTGCGGCGTGATCCCATGGTCTGTCAATGCCTGCACCGCCACATTTACCGTCTCCAATGCAATGGCGGAAATACACAGACGGACACCAGGGTTCGCCGCTAAGGCCGCCTCCACAATGGCCGGGAGTTTCCCCCCACTGCCACCGATGAACACGCCATCCGGTGCAGGCAGGCCCTCCAATACCTCGGGCGCACGCCCCTCCACAAGCCTGAGATTCCAGACGTGGAAGGTCTCCCGGTTTTTCCGGATCAACACCCAAGCTTTCGCCTTGTCCTCTATGGCGTACACCTGCCCCCTATTCGCTGCCAGGGCAAGTTCCACACTGACGCTGCCAGTACCAGCCCCCACGTCCCAAAGTATATCCTCCGGTCCCACCGCCAGCTTGGCAAGGGCCACGGCCCGAACCTCCTGCTTGGTCATGGGCACCGCACCCCGCACAAACGCTTCATCTGGCAGCCCTGGGGTACGCCGGGGCTGCACGTCTGGGGCCTCCACCAGCAGGACAGAGAGTGGGGCAAAGGGTTGCGATGCAAGCATTGCGGCTGTCCCGGTAGTGAGCCGTTCTTCCCTTCCTGAAAGGTTCTCTCCCACAGTAACAGGCAAATCCCCCAAGCCCTCCGCCGTCAAACTGGCGCAGAGTTGTCCAGGGCCCAAAGCACCGCCGGTGAGGAAACATACAGGCTTCCCCTGGCTCACCGCCGCCACTGGGTCACAGTCCACCCCGTGGGCGGAAACCAGGGCCCAGTCCTGCCAGGGCCGTCCCAGACGGGCCGCCAAAAGCTGCACACTGGACACCCCTGGCAGGACCTTTCCGGAAAAGCCCTGGGCAGCCAGCGCCGGAAGCAGGGTCCGGGCCCCAGAGTAAAAACCCGTATCACCACTGTAGCACACCACAGCCAGTTTTGCCCCTCCCTGCCGGGCCCTTTGCAGGCCCGCCAGCAGGGCGTCGGAGGTGATAGCCTCCACGCGGTTTTGGGTACAAGCCTCTGGCAGGTTTGCCAGCAGACGCTTTGCACCCAGGATACAGTCCGCCGCCTGTAAGGCCCTGGTACATTCCGCCGTCAGGGTTTCCGGCGTCCCGCCGCCCATGGCAGCCAGGTACACTGGCATCTGCCCTGCTTGTTCTCCCAGTCTCCCGGTCTCATCTGCCAGAAGCATCTTACAATAGGCCAAAAGCGCCCCATAGGGTTCCCCGCTATCCACCGGACGCCGCAACACCACCAGGACCGCCCCCACGGATTCTGCCGCCGCGGCTTTTTCGTCAAAGCCGCCCTGTTCTCCGCCATCCTTGGTGACGAGCCATTTGATCTGATATTGCCGCAGGATCGCCGTGTTCAGTTCCTGAGAAAAAGGGCCCTGCATGGCGAGAATATTCCGGCGGGGTACCCCCAACGCCTCACAGGCCTGCAAGCTCTCCTCCATGGGCAGGACCCGGGGATACAGCCGCTGGACTCCAAGGGATGCGAATGCCCCTAGCTCCTTCGTGCCAGTGGTTAAAAGGACATTGCCGCTGGTGTTTTCCAGGTAAGCCGCAGCCTCCGCCGCAGAGTCCACACAGATGCTTCCTGGGGGCAAAGCACTCTCCCCCCGCAACAGACGGCGGTAGGGAACCCCCATCTCCTGACAGACCTTCCGCAACTGGGCTGTCACCTGGGCCGCGTAAGGATGGGTGGCATCCACACACAGTACCGCACCCTCTAGTACCTGGTTCATCCCAGCCTCATCCAGCCGCCCGGTATGCACGGAAATGCCCGGGGCGCAGCCTTGGAGTTCTTGCCCGTAGGCTGTGGCCACACAGACAGTCACCAACGCCCCAGCCTCTGCCAGGGCCTGGGCCAATTGCCGTCCTTCTGTAGTTCCGCTAAACAGTACGATCCTCATGTTCGATACCCTCTGGGTGTCACCATCCGCCCCTGCACTTCCCGGGTGGTGCTGTTCCCGATGTAAACGGTGGTAAACATGTCCACCTGCTCTTCTCGTAGCTGCGCCAGGGTCAACAGCTTTGCCGCTTCCCCTGGGCGGCCGATGTTGCGCACCCAGCCACACAGGGTATCCGGGTCTCTCCCCTCTGCCAGTACAATCTCACAGGCGGTACGCAGATAGTCCCTCCGCTTCCGGGAACTGGGGTTGTACAGGCACAGGGCAAACTCCCCCTGGGTGGCTAAGCGCAGGCGTTTCTCTATGGTCTCCCAGGGCGTCAGCAGGTCCGACAGGGAGATGACACAGAAGTCGTGGCCCAGGGGGGCCCCCAGCACCGCCGCGCCGGCGTTGGCTGCGGTGAGCCCCGCCACGATCTCCACCTCCACCTTTGGATACTCCGGGGACAGAAACAGCACAGGACTCGCCATGCCGTAAATCCCGCTGTCGCCGCTGCATACCAGGGCCACCGTCTTGCCCTTTTGGGCGGTCTCCAAAGCCCAACGGCAACGCTCCAACTCCTGGCGCATCCCGCTGGTGTAGGTCTCCTTTTCTGGATAGAGAGGGGCGATCAGCTCCACATAGAGGGTATAGCCGCACAACACCTGGGCGGCCGCCAAAGCGGCCTGGGCTTGGCCAGTGAGATAGTCCGCCCCACCGGGGCCGATCCCTACTACAAACAGTTTATGACTCATCTATCCATCTCCAATCCGGTGTATACGGCCTTGCCGCCAGCGCCAGGGTCACACCCTCAGACGTATACTTCTTCTCCACCAGTGTCCCCCCACTGGCCAGAACCGCACTGCGTTCACACACATTGTCCACCCCAGTCACCTGTTGCACAAAGGGGGAAGCAGTAAAGTCCCCTGCCACAACCCTCAGCTCTTGGGCAGAAAAGGTCTCCAACGGCCAGCCATGTCTGGCACAAAATTCCACCAAGCCCCCCTCGTCCTGTTTCAAGTCGATGCTGGCGGCAGCATAAATTCCCTGGGGTTCCATGCCCGTTGCCTCCAAAAAAGATGCTAGAGCACACTCCAAAGCAGCGGCAGTGGTCCCCCGCCTGCACCCCACCCCCAGCACCAGGATTCGGGGCACCAGGCGCAAAACCGTCTGCCTATCTTCTCTTCGGAGGGTAACACGCACCATGGCATCCGCCGCCTCCGTAAGACAGACACCCTCCGGCGGCACTCCCCGCACCGGCCAATCGCTGGACAGGGAAACCGTCTCCCCTGCCAGACATTTGGAGGCAATGGACTTGATCCCCTCCGGGTTGCAAACCTGACAGTTTTGGTGCCGTGCCCAGGCATCCACAGAGAACACCCCGTTCACATCTGTGGCCGTGGTGATGGCAGCCACCCCACCGCAGGCTCTGGCGATTTGCCGGGCCAAGTCGTTGGCCCCGCCCAGGTGGCCGGAGGCCAGGGGGATGGCATAGTTCCCCCCCTCATCCACTGCCACCACAGCGGGGTCCCTGGTCTTGCTTTCCAGGTGGGGCGCAATGGCCCGCACCGCAATCCCCGCCGCCCCCACATACACCAGGGCCTCACTGTCCTGAAAGCGCTGGCTGGTCCAGTCCCGGAGGTTCAGAGGGGCATTGCAGCGCCAGGCTGTCCCCCCCAGGGCAGCGGACAGTTCCTGGGCCAAGGCTTGTCCCCGGTCTGTAAAAGAGAGCACCGCCAGCTTCATGACATTGTCCCCTTCCGGTACCCTGTGGTAAAGCTGGGGTCGTAGAGCTTGCTGCGCTGGTACCCCTCTTGGGAATGGGACAAGAACTCCCCCACCAGCACCAGGGCCGTCTTACTGATCTCCGCCTCCGCCCCCCGCTGGGCCAGGGTACCCACGGTACAGCGCAGCAAGCGTTCCTCCGGCCAGGTGGCTTTATACACCAGCGCCGCCGGAGTATCTTCCTTATAGGCCCCCGCCAACAAGGCGGCCTGGACCTGGGGGAGCATCCCCGCCGAGAGGAACAGGACCATACTGGCCCCGTGGGAAGCCAGCAGCTCCAACCGCTCCCCCTCCGGCACTGGGGTCCGTCCAGCGATACGGGTGAGGATCACGCTTTGACTGACACCGGGCAGGGTATACTCCTCCCCTAGTGCGGCAGCGGCCCCGCAAAAGCTGGACACCCCAGGGACAGTATCGTAAGCAATCCCCTCCGTCTCCAAGGCATCCATCTGCTCCCGGATAGCCCCATAGACGCTGGGGTCCCCGGTGTGGAGACGCACGGTGGTTTTGTCCGCCGCCTCCATTTCCCGCATCACAGAGAGCACCTCTTCCAAGGTCATCTCCGCGCTATTATAACAAAGGCAGCCCACCCGGGTCAGGGCCAAAAGCTCCGGGTTCACCAGGCTGCCCGCGTAGATCACGCAGTCCGCCTCCCCCAGCAACTTCGCCCCCCGGAGGGTAATCAGGTCCGGCGCACCGGGCCCGGCACCTACAAAATGTATCATAAAACCGGCCTCTCAATCTATCGCACAACGATGGTAGTAAAATATCCCATATCCTCCGGCAGGACTGCACTGTCTATCTGGGAAAATACCTGTTCTTGAGGCAGGCCGCAGTCACAAACCATGGCGCTGCGTTTCAACAGCTCCATATCCTCCAAGGTAGACAGGACTTCCGGCAGCTGCCGTCCAGATTTCATCAATACCTTAGTGCCAGGACGGGCCAGATGTTCCCGTAAACTTTCCTCAGACAGCCCACTCCCCGGCAGTAGCTGCATAGGCTGTTCCAGCTCCGTGAGGCTGACCCCCAGCTTCGCCGCCACCGCGCAAAAGCTGGGGATACCGGGGATCATGCGGGTCTCATAGCCCTGGGTCTTCAACTGCTCCATCAAATAACGATAGCTGGCATAAATGGACACATCCCCCAAATTCAGCATGGCCACATCCTGGCCCTGATCCAGATGGCTGCGTACTGCCGCCCCAGCGGCCTGGTGGGCGCACCGCCGGGTCTCCGGGTCTGGCGACATGGAAAAAGACAGGGGCACAATCACTTTCCCCGACAGGTCCACCGCCTGGCGGGCAATTTCCAGGGCCAGCATCCCCCCGTCCCTAGTCTGGGGTGCGGCAATCACCGGGCAGTGTTCCAAGAGACGCACTGCCTGTAACGTCAACAGCTCCGGGTCCCCCGGGCCCACCCCCACGCCATAAAAAATGCCGGGGGTCATATTGTTTCGTTCCATTGGGCCAACAGCTCCTTTGCCTCCTGGGTAATCCCCAGCAGGCCATATTGGTTGGAAAACAGCAGGGCCCCCACGGTAAATGCCCCGGCGGCCCGGCGGGTCAACTGCCGCTGGACTGCTGCTGTCAGGCTTTCCAGTACCGGGGCCCGGAGGCCCTTTTCTTCTAGGAGGGCAATGCAAGCATCTGTCGTGGAGGCCTCCATCAGGGCCCGGCAGGTATCCCGGTCTGCTCCCTGAACAGCCGCGTGAGCACAGAACAGCTCCCCCCGGCAGTCGCCCCAGCGGGAATGGGTATTCATAATCCCCCCCGCCAGCTTCACCAGCTTGCCAATGTGCCCCACCAGCAGCACTTGCTGGAAGTCCAGGCCTGCGGCGATGTCCAAGGCGTCCCCGATGAAGTTGGAACATTTCACCACAGGAACACTGGAAAACAACCTCCCATTTTTCTCTAGGTAGTCCATACCATAGTTCCCCGGCGTCAAAATCAGGCGGGTGACGCCGGACACCGCCACCTGCCGCTGCTCCAAGGCAATGGTATCCACAATGGCCTGTTGGCTCATGGGTTCCACGATGCCGGAGGTGCCCAACACGGAGAGTCCCCCCACAATGCCCAGGGCGGCGTTGAAACTGCGCTTTGCCACCTCCGCCCCACCAGGAATGGAGATCACCACCCGCAGCCCGCCGGTGTAACCCGCCCCGGCGCATACCTGCTGGACCTGCTGCCGAATCATCTCCCGTGGCACCCGATTGATGGCCGCCGCGCCTACGGGCTGATCCAGTCCTGGCTTGGTCACCCGGCCTACCCCTTCGCCGCCGTCAATGAAGATGCCCTTCTCTGTCCGGGACACCGTGGCCGCAATGGACAGGCCGTTGGTCACGTCCGGGTCGTCGCCGCTGTCCTTCACCACGGCGCAGCAGGCGGCAGTCCCCTCCATGGAAAGCCCTGCCGGGGTCAGTTCCACGGGAATCCCCGCCGGAGTCAGGAGAGAAAGCTTTGACAGTTTCTCCCCGGTCAACAGTAGTTGGGCGGCACCCCCGGCGGCCAGGGCGGCGCAGGTACCGGTGGTATAACCGCAGCGCAGCTGCTTTTGTCCCAACCGCACTCTGTACTCAAAGCCCACGAAGCCACCTCCCGTCCAGCAAAAAAGAAAAAGAGGCCACGCCAGTCGAGCATGACCTCTCTGCATATTAAGAAGGACTGCAATACCGGGACAGACATGTTCTCTGTCAATGGTACCATTATACGGAAAGGAGCGGGCCCCTGTCAATGGGGAAGCGTTTTTTTGCTCAGTTCAGCAGCCACACCCCCAGGTTCAAATATCCCGCAAAGCCCACCCAGAGCAGGTAGGGCAACTGTAGCCAGGCTGCGGCAGTGTCCAGCTTGCGGAAACTATGGATCATCCACAGGATCAGCACCCACAGCACCAGCAGCCACACAAAGGCCACGCCATAGCTTTGGAAGTTGAAGAAAATGATGCTCCAACAGAAGTTAAACGCCAGTTGAACCAGGAAAATCCGCAGGCTCAGGGCTCGGGCGGCGGAGGGGGGTGTCCCCTGCACCAGGGCCATCCCCACCCCCATCAGGGCAAATAAAACCGTCCAGACCATGGGGAACACCACACTGGGGGGTGAGAGAGGCGGTTGCTCCACCTGGGTGCGGTAAACCTCCGCCCCGCCCCGGGTGAGCCATCCGGCCAGGGCCCCCACCGCCTCTGTGAGCAGGACCCAGCCAAGGTAAGAGTTCCACTTGTTTTTCATTGCTTATCACCGGGAGTAGGATATGCGGCGGGGGCAGGAATCATACAATTGTACCCTGTGCTCTATGTCCCGGCCCCCAAAATTCCTAGGCCACAGCGTATTTTCTTCCCGTTGTGTGACGATATCACAGTATTTTCCCAAGGTTTTGGGTATCCTTAAGAAAATGAATCGTTGCATAAAGGAGTGTTGAACCATGTCTGTCATGCCCCTCAACCAGGAGAATTTTTCCCAACAGGTCTCCGGCACCACCCCTGTCCTAGTGGACTTTTGGGCATCCTGGTGCGGCCCCTGCCACATGCTTTCCCCCGTGGTGGAGGAGCTCTCCCAGGAACATCCAGAGATCACCTTTGCCAAGGTCAACGTAGATGAGGCCCCGGAGCTGGCTCAAAAGTTCCATGTCTCTGCCATCCCCACCCTGGTGTTGTTCCGGGACGGGGAGCCTGTGGATGTATCTGTCGGTGTCCGGACCAAGGAAGAACTGGAAAGCTTCCTGTCCTGACCCCGACTTCCCCCTACCTCTAAACCACGGAAAAAGGCCTTGGACCAGCTCTCACGGTTCCAAGGTCTTTTTTCCATGGGCTATGGTAGACTATGTGATGTCCATTTTCCACTCCTCTTGACCCCCACAAAAATTTCTCTTGACTCTCCCCTTACGTCATAGTGTAGAGTACAGGCAGACGGGCAAAGGAAGCGAGACAAAGGAGGAAGCACCATGCGAACGGTACGTGAAATGAGCCGGCTGACCGGGGTAAGTGTGCGCACACTGCATCATTATGATGCCATCGGCCTGCTCAAACCCAGCCAAACCACCCAGGCGGGGTATCGACTGTATGACGACGCAGCCCTCACTAGGCTGCAAAACATCCTCATGTTCCGGGAGCTCCGCTTCCCCTTGAAGGAGATCAAGGCTATTTTGGACAGTCCAGACTTTGATCCTCAGGAAGCCTTAGCGCAGCAAATCAAGCTCCTGGAGCTCCAGGCCGCACATCTCCAACTGCTCATCCGCTTTGCCCGTGAAGTACAACGAAAAGGAGTGGAGCAAATGGACTTCCACGCATTCAACCGAGAGGAATTGGACCGCTACGCCCAAGAGGTCAAGGAGAGATGGGGGGCCACCCAGGCTTATGCCGAATTCGCAGAAAACAGCAGAGGTCTCTCTCAAGGCCAGCGAGAGGAGGCGGTTGCCCAGCTATTGTCCCGCTTTGCGCAGTTGGGTGCTCTGCGGCAGCAGTATTCCCCCGCCGACCCCGCCGTGCAGGCGCAGCTTTCCGCTTTGCAGGCCTTCATCACCAGCCACTACTACCACTGTACCAATGAAATCTTCCAGGGGCTGGGTCAGCTATATGTCTCCGATGCCCGCATGAAGGACAACATTGACCAGGCCGGTGGTGACGGCACCGCTGAGTTTATCCACCGCGCCATAGAATTCTACTGTACCGCTCACTAAGCGCCAAAACGCCCGTCCGGCTTCATCGGACGGGCGTTGATTCATTCTGTAGACGTGGAAGCAGACTCCCCACTGGAAGGCACTTCGGGGGCTGGGGTACTCTCCCCACCAGACGCCACCGCTTCTGTACTCCCCTCCGTGTTCCGCTTCTCCTCCTCTTCCAAGGCGCTCTCCACATCCTCCGGGTCCTCCTTCGGACGGCGCATGGCCATAGCCATCTTGTACCCCTCTGGGTCGTTGTCCATCAAATACTTGAGGTCCTCCGGGGGCACCCGGTCTCCCTTCATAATGGAAGCTGCAATCTTTTGGCAAATGCGCAGCACCTTGAGCGCCTTGTCCATCGCATCCAGCTCTTTCTTCTTGCTTTCCATAGAGCTCAGGCAGTCGTTCATGCGATCCTGCCGCCGCTGCTCCCGTTCCATGTCCTGTTCCCATAGTTTACGGTTCTGCTCTTCCAGCCAGGATAGGGCCTGCCGGGAGAGGCTAAGCTTGTCGGCAGGGGGTTGGGCCTTGGACTGGGTGGGTTTGGTTTGGGCAGCGGTAGGCTGCCCCTCTGTCTTGTTTGCCATGGCCTTGGTCAACTGTTCATTCCGGCGCATTTCCCGTGTGCTGCGCAGTTCCATGTCCACCGCTCCCTTCTCGTGTATTCTTTACCTATTTTATCGGAAGGGTTTGGGCCCTGGTTAAGTCCGCAGCCCCAAAAAAGCAGCGGATGGACCCAATTCATCGGTCCATCCGCTCTATTTCATATCGTTTATCCTGGCTGACGTCGGGTTTGGATGGCATTGAGCAGGTGGTGGGCCACCTCGTCCTTGCCCATCAGGGGCAGTTCCTCCGCCCCGTCAGCGGTGATGACCGTAACCACGTTGGTGTCCACGCCGAAGCCGGCTCCGGCCACCTTCAGGTTATTGGCCACAATCATGTCCAGCTTTTTCCGCTCCAGTTTGGCCTGGGAGTTTTGGAGCATGTCCTTGGTCTCCATGGAAAAGCCACAGACAAACAGCCCTGGATGGCGATGCTCCGCCACCCAGCCCAAAATATCGCTGGTACGGGCCAGAGGGATGGAAAGTTCCCCCTCTTTCTTCTTCATCTTATCCTCGGCCACCTGGGCAGGGCGGTAGTCCGCCACCGCTGCGGCCTTGATGAGAATGTCCGTCTCCGGCAAGGCCTCCTGTATGGCGGAGAGCATGTCCGCCGCGGTGGTCACCGGGCGTAGGTCCACAAAGGGCACCGGGTCCAAATCCACCGGGCCAGAGATCAATGTCACCTGGGCCCCCCGCAGCATCGCTTCCCGGGCAATGGCATACCCCATCCGTCCGGTGCTATGGTTGGTGAGGTAGCGCACAGGGTCCAGGGACTCCTGGGTGGGGCCAGCGGTCACGGTAACCCGAACCCCCTCCAAATCCTTTTCCCGGGCAATCTCCCGGGCAATGTGGTCCAGAAGCACCTCTGGGTCCGGCAGTTTGCCGCTGCCCACAGCGTGGCAGGCCAGCATCCCGCTGGCAGGCTCGATGATACCGAAGCCGTAACGCCGCAGGAGGGTGATGTTGTCCTGGGTGACGGGGTTCTCCAACATGGCAGTGTTCATGGCCGGAGCCACCAGCTTCCGGCAGCGGGCCGCCAGGACGGTGGTGGTGAGCATATCGTCGGCAATGCCATGGGCCAGCTTGGCAATGACATTGGCCGTGGCCGGGGCGATGAGGATCAGGTCCGCCGCTGTGGCCAAGGAGATGTGGGCAATGTCATATTGGAAGTCCCTGGCGAAGGTATCCACCACGCAACGGTTGTTGCTGAGGGACTCAAACGTCAGAGGGGTGATAAACTGGGTGGCATTCTCCGTCATAATCACATGGACATCCGCCCCGGCTTTCACCAAGGCGCTGGCCACGTTGGGCATCTTATAGGCGGCGATACCGCCGGTGACGCACAGGAGCACGCACTTTCCTTTCAGGTTTTCCATGCTCACTCCATGTCTTTCAGCAGGCCGTGCTTTTCATAGGTAGTCACCCGGCTGATCTGATTCTTCTCATCCACAAAGACGACTGTGGGGTGGTAATCGTTCTGGATTTCCTGGGGCGTCATCTGGGCATAGGACATAATGATGATCTTGTCCCCAGTGCTGACACAGCGGGCCGCCGCGCCGTTGAGGCAGATCATCCCGGAACCCCGCTCCCCGGCGATGGTATAGGTCTCAAAGCGGCTGCCGTTGTCGATGTCCACAATCTGGACCTTTTCATACTCCAAAATCCCCGAAGCGTCCAGCAGGTCCTGGTCCACAGTGATGGAGCCTACATAGTTCAGCTCAGCCTGCACCACAGTGGCCCGGTGAATCTTTCCCTTGAGCATTTCGATGGTCATAGGGCACTCTCCTCCACAACAAAGTTATCAATGAGACGGGTCTTTCCTATATAAACGGCCATAGCCACCAGGACATTGCCCTGGATGCGCTCCACCGGCTCCATGGTCACGCCGTCCACGGCGGACACATAGTCGATCCGGGCCAAGGGCTCCGCCTGAATATGGGCTTCCATGGCGGACACCAGCTTTTGGGCATCCCGCTCCCCCTCCTGGATCAGCTTCTGCCCCAGGAACACCGCCTGGGAGAGCACCAGCGCCGCTTTGCGCTGCGCCTGGTCCAGATAGGTGTTCCGGGAGGATTTCGCTAAGCCGTCCGCTTCCCGGACGATGGGACATCCCACGATCTCAATGCCATAGGACAGCTCCCGCACCATCCGGCGGATGATGGCCAGCTGCTGGGCATCCTTCTGCCCAAAGAACGCCTTGTCCGGGGTGACGATGTTGAAGAGCTTGGAAACCACGGTACACACCCCTTTGAAGTGGGTGGGACGGGTCTGGCCACACAGTTGCTTGGGCATGTCGGACTGTATCTCCACAAAGGTGGCAGCATTGGGGACGTACATCTCCTCCACCGCCGGGTGGAACACCAGGTCGCAGCCGTGTTCCTCCAACAGGGCGCAGTCCCGGTCAAAGTCCCGGGGGTAGGCCTCCAAGTCCTCCCCGGGGCCAAACTGGGTGGGGTTGACAAAGTCCGAAGCCACCACCCGGTCGCACAGGGAAACCGCCTTGTCCACCAGGCTGGCGTGGCCCTCATGGAGGTAGCCCATGGTGGGCACCAGGCCCACCGTGAGGCCCTCCTTCTTCCACGCCGCCACCTGGGCGCGGACCTCTGCTATGGTCGTTGCAATCTTCATGTCGTTATCCTCGCACTACCGAAAATGGAATGGGCTCCTGGCGGCCGTATTCCCGATCCAGGATGTTCAGGGTATCGTCGGAGCAATCACTTTTGACATAGGCATACTCCTGGCTGGGGAAGGTCCCCGCCTGGACCTCCTGGTGATAGGCCGCGAAAGCGTCCTTCATCACCTGGCCTACGTTGGCAAAGGTCTTAACGAACTTGGGCCGCCAGTCCCCCATCCCCAACATGTCCTGCATCACCAGCACCTGGCCGTCGCAGCCGTCCCCGGCCCCGATGCCAATGGTGATGATGTCCAGCTTGCTGGTAATCAGCGCCGCCAGTTTGGGGGGCACACATTCCAGCACCACGGCGAACGCCCCGGCTTCCTGGACTGCCAAGGCATCTTCCAGCACCCGCCGGGCGCTCTCCTCCCCCTTGCCCTGGACCTTAAAGCCCCCAAAGGCATGGTGGGACTGGGGTGTCATGCCCACATGTCCGCAGACAGGGATGCCTGCGGCAGTGATGGCCCGGATCTGCTCCGCCACGTCCTTGCCGCCCTCCAACTTCACCGCGTCCGCCAGAGTCTCCTTCATGAGACGGCCCGCATTGGTGAGGGCCTGTTCCGGAGAGACCTGGTAGCTCATAAAGGGCATATCCATCACCACGAAGGCGTTCTGGCAGCCCCGGGCCACACTGCGGCCATAGACGATCATCTCCTCCATGGTCACAGGGATGGTGTCGGTGTAGCCCTGCATGGTCATGCCCAGGCTGTCCCCCACCAGGACCATATTCACGCCAGCCTGGTCGATGAGGCGTGCGGTGGAGTAGTCATAGCAGGTCAATTGGGAGATGCGCTCCCCTTTGGCCTTCATCTCGGCCAGTGTAGCAACTGTGTTCTTCATCTCGATCCTCCATTTAATATCTTATCCATGGGTGTGTAGTCCGCTTCTGGGTGCTTTTCTCTGGCCAGCTCTGTGAGCTTTTGGGATGCCCCCCGGTACAACATCTCTGCGGCCGGATCAGGCAGGATGGAGAGATGTTTTTCCACTGTGTGGATGTCGCAACGCTCCACCGGGCCGGTAAGGGCCGCCACAGGACCCGCCTGAAGCAGATGGGCCAGGTTGGCGTTCATCAGTGGAGCCAGGGCTTGGAGGGCCTCCTCCTGGGAAAAGCCGCAGCCCCCCAACAGGTCTAAGCTCACCTTGCCCAGGGCGCACATCAGGTTGCTGGCCACGGCGCAGGCCGCATGGTAGCGCAGCTTCGCCTCAGGGGCCAGGATCCTCACCTGGGGGCCTAAGGAAGCAAGGGTTTCCGCCCACCACTGCAGATGGGGCCCCTCCCCTTCCAGGCAGAAAAAAGCACCCGGCAGTTCCTGATAGGCAGTGTCTTTCCTGCTTATCGGAAACAGCGGGTGGATCGAATAGTAGTAGGCGCCGCCGCCCTCCCGGCCGGAAAGGGCCTCCTGGGCAGTCAGTGCGCCGCTGCAATGACAGATCTGTTTTCCTCGGATCTCCAACGCCCCCAGCTGCGCAAACACAGCGGGGATCGCCCCATCTGGAACGGTACAAAAGAGCGCATCACTTGCCTGAACCAATGACGATAGGTCGTCAAACACCTTCGTTTCAGTAAATCGCGCCGCTTCCTGGGCTGAGTCTCGATGCCTGCTGTAGTAGCCGGTCACCGGAATGCCGCCTTGGGTGAAGAATTTCCCCAGAGAGAAGCCCACTTTTCCTGCTCCAATGAATCCAATTTTCATCGTATCACCCTTCCTGTCTGCCGGGTGATGCTTTCCTGGCCCGTTTGGGGCGGAGATGGAGGAAATTTGCCGGTACAGCTTCCAATTCGGAATACCATCCGCTTCCGATCCCCTTGGGCACAGATGGGCACAAGGGGACCGACGCCGCTATTGTACCATTCACATTGCGTTCTGTAAAGTACCAAACTTCAGATTTTTCGATAAATCCCGCAGAATTTCCTGCCAATTCTCTGGACAAAAGTCACGATTTCCGGCAGCGGTCACAGACATCTTGTGAGATAAACCATATCTACCAGTTGTGTTCCCCCCTCCCAAATTGGATGGTCATAGTGGTCCAGGAAGAAATCTTCCACCACATGGCTGCGCTGGAAGCCGCAGTGTTCATAGAAGGGCAGAGTCAAAGGGCTATCCCCGGTACCCACCTGTAGGCAATCATACCTCCCCCGATAGGTACGGATGATGAAATCCACCATCGTCTTACCGTACCCCTTCCCCTGGACCTCCGGGGCCACAGCCAGGTTCTTGAGTTCCAAGACCCCTTCTCCCTCATCGGTGACTACACACACCGCCTTGGTTCCCCCATGGTGGAGGGCATACATGGTCCCCCGGTAAAGATATCTGTCAAGCATATTCTCCTGTTCGTCGGCCAGAAGAAGGAGGTCCAGGTATTGCTTTTTGTTTTCCTTCACTTCGATGATCCGCATTGGTTCCTCCTTGCATAGAAAAATGGACCTCCTGT
This sequence comes from Evtepia sp., assembly GCF_056797215.1. Lineage (NCBI taxonomy): Bacteria > Bacillati > Bacillota > Clostridia > Eubacteriales > Evtepia > Evtepia sp. The sequence continues at coordinate 78,813 of NZ_JBQILM010000002.1, read as the reverse complement.
CTGCCAGGAGATCCATTTCTGTTGACTGATCTGTTCTCAGGAACGGCTGATGTAATTCACAGGGTTCACACGGCTAGAGCTGGAACTGCTGGTCCAGAGCTCCAAGTGCAGATGGTTGCCAGTGGAGCTGCCAGTGGAGCCCACGTAACCAATGACCTGACCCTGGTTCACCGAGGAACCTGCGGAAACGGCACGGGAGGACATGTGGCAATAGACTGTCCGGCTGCCGTCGGCATGGGCAATGGCCACATAGTTGCCGTAAGAGGAGCCATAGGTGGAGATAACCACCACGCCGCCCTTGGCCGCCTTGATGGGCGTACCGCCGGGAGCGGGGATATCAGCGCCAGTGTGGAGCTCACGCCCATGGAAGGGGCAATTCCGATACCCGAAGGGGGAGCTGATACTAGTGTATCCGGGCAAGGGCCAGATATATCCACCGCTGTAGTTGGTACCACCGCTGCTGCCGCTGCTAGAACTGCTGCCGCTGCTGCTGGAAGAACCACTGTTAGAGGGCTTGTTGGCCGCTGCCTGCTGCTGGGCACGCAGCCGGGCGGCTTCCTCTTCCTTCCGGCGCTGCTCCTCCAACTGCTTGGCATAGGTGGCCTCCGCCTGCTTCAGCTGGTCGGCAACCTCTTTGGCAGCGTCCTCGTTGTCCTCCATCTGTTTGGCATAGTTGTTATAGTCGGCGTTGATCTGGGCAAGGGCCGCTTCCACCTTTTTCTCCTCCGCCTGGAGGTCGTTGCGCTGGTTCGCCAGATTATTGCGGGCCTGCTCCTGGTCGGTCTTGCTCTGCTCTAAGTCGGCCTTGGCATCGGCTACGGCCTGGCGGGCATCGGCCAGCTCATCCATCACCACGTTGTCGTAGTCCATAATTTCATGGACCATAGAGAGCCGATCCAGCAGGTCAGAGAAATCCTGGGCGTCGAAGATCACGGACCAGTAGGAGACATCACCCGTCTCCTCCATACGGCGGATCCGCTGGCAGAAGTCCTCATAATACTTGGCCTCTTTCTCTTGGGCCTGGGCCAACTCGCCCTCTTTCTGGACGATCATCTGGGCTAACTGGGCGATGGCCTGCTCAGAAACCTTGATCTCCTCTTGGAGCACATTGATCTTCTGCTCTAATAGGCGCTTCTGGTCTGCGGCGGCGTTTTTGGAGTTGGAAAGCTTGTCCAACTGGGATTGCAGGTTCGCCTTCTGCGTCGCCAAGCTAGACGCCTGGTTCTTCAACCCGTTGATCTGATCCTTGGTTACGGCGGCACCTGCTACGGGCACTGCCACGGCCATGACCACAAATACAAGGGCAAGCAGCGTGGTCACGCCACGTTTGGCCCATTCCTTACAATGTAACTGCATTTGTTTTGGTTCACCTCTCGATCTTTGGATTAGGGGCATATACTTACGGGATAACTATAACATACTTTTCCAATAGATTCAAGAGAGAGTTGCAAAATTGTCACAAAATCGTAACATTCCACCCTTTTTACTCCTCCAAGAAGAGGATCCCCAGGGTACCAGGGCCGCAGTGGGAGGTCACGGTGCAGCCGGTGCGGGTGTAAAAAATCTCCTGGATGGGGGCAATGTTCCGGATCAGAGCGGAGAGGTTTTTCTCCTGCTCTGGGGTGAGCGCGTTGGAGGTGGTGACAAAGAAATAATCCGGCCGGATCTTCTTGCCGCTCATGCGCTCGGTGATGTATTTCTCATAAACTTTTGCTATGTTCCCCCGGTACTTCTTACAGACTTCCAGCTTCCCCTCCCGCATCTCGATGCAGGGCTTCAGGTTCAGCAGGTTGGCGCCGAAGGCAGTGACACCTGTGCAGCGGCCACCCTTCCACATATACTCCAAGGTGTCGATGACAAAGCTGACGTTTACCTTGGGGATCAAGTCCTCCATGGCCTGGGCAATGGTGGCGGCGTCCTTCCCCTCGTCCCGAAGCTTACAGGCCACCAGAAGCATCTGCCCAATGCCGGTGGTGAGCTTACGGGTGTCGACGGGATACACCCCCTCCAACTCCGCCGCCGCAATCATAGCGTTCTGATAGGTAGCGGAGAGGTCGGAGCTGATGTCCAGATGGACTACCTCATACCCCGCCTCCACCAAGGGGGTAAAGAAGCTGGTGAACTCCTGGGGGCTGACGGCAGCGGTACGGGGCAGGGTCTTGTCCTTGGCATATCGTTCAAAGATCATATCCTGGTGAAAGTCCACGCCATCCAAATAGTTCTCTTCCCCCAAGAGCACATGGAGGGGGACAACTTTAATGTTGAAACGCTCTAAAAGTTCCTGGGGCAGATCACAGGTACTATCTGCGGTGATGCACACAGGTTTGCTCATGATAACACTCCTTTTGGTTCTATTTTCCCTGGTTTTTTCGGTATTTCTACTAATTTTATCCATTATACCTGTATCTGTCCGCAATTTCAATAGAAATTCATCCCAGCCCCCAAAATTTTATTCAAGCACAGGGCGGGGCATTTTTTCTCAAAAAAGCCCCGCCCCTGGAAGCGGCTCCCTCCAACGCTTTAGGCCTTTTCCGGGGGATAGAACGTCACCTGGTCGTTTTGATCCACCAGGCCCAAAAAGACCTCCTTAGGGCTGTGGTAGCCCTGGTTTTTCAACTGCTCCTTCAACCAGTGCTCCTCCTTTCCCATGCGCCGGAGGTTCTCCCCCAGCACCCGTCCCTCCATGATGATCTCCGTGAAAAAAGTAGCCTGCTGGGTCTCTAGGTGCAGGTCCCGGGGTGTAGCTGGACGGTCTGGCTCCGCCGGGAGGATGGACAGCGCCCCGTTGTGCTCAAACACCGCTGTGTAAACCTGTCCCAGGTCAAAATACCCCTGCTGGCGGCACAGGGCCAAAAACTCGCTCAAATCCAGCCTGGCCTTTTTCATGTTCTCTCGATAAAGCTTCCCGTTGTGGAACAGGATGGTGGGGGCGCCCTCAATGAACTTCCGGCTGCGCTGGAAGCGCTGGGTGATCAGGCTGACGCACACCGTCAGGACCCCGTACACCGCGATGGCGATGGTGGGCTTGAGAGGGTCCTCCAACTCCGTGGCCAGCTCCGCGGCGATGGAGCCCACGGTAATGCCTGTGATATAGTCAAAGGCATCCAGCTGGGCAATCTGCCGGTGGCCCATGAGCTTGGCCACCACAAACATATAAATAAATGAGAAAAGCGACATCAGCGCTGTATAGATCAAATCCAAAACGATCCCCTCCTTTCCCTCTAGGATTTCCCTGGACTGAGAAAAATATATCCCTTTGTCCATCCCAAAACAAGGAGAGCGGCCGGCGCTGGTCTCCCCCAGCCGCCGGCCGCTCTCTGTGATCTCACATTAGTGTTCAAGGGCCTCGTCCTTCTTCTTCGTCACCACCAGAGTACCGTCCGCGTTGTACAACGGGGTGAATCCACCAAAGTCACTAAACAGGTAATTCACACCGGTCTCCCAGTCCACCAAATGCCGCAGAGCCATGGCAGAACCTTTGACAAAATGGATCTCAAAACGATTTTCTTCTCTATCTTTCATCATGTTTTCCTCCCAGTTTACACACTTTTTACTTCATCAAAAAGAGCATCAGCCCCGCCACGGCTCCCGCAAAGGCCGTAAAAGCCGCGACCACGAATACCTTCTGATAGGGGCGCTTTCCCCGCTCTTCGGCCTTTTCCAGCTCGTCCAGCTGCCGGCCCTCAGAGAACGCCACGATTTCACGGTAGGTCTGGACGTCATGGAGCTTCTTCTGCTTCTCCACCCGGTTGGCAAAATACAGCCCGACGAGCCAGAGCGCAACCCATAAAATCGTCCCTGGCGTGCCCAGATAGAACACCATGGGCACCGCCGCCGCCACCGTCAAGAGGAGCAGTATGGCAAAGATTGTGCCATCTCGGTTGAAGGTCTTGATGTCCTCTTGCTTGATCTGTTCTTTCATTTCTTCCAAATCTCCTTTCACCAAAGTATCCAGAGAAACCTGAAAAAGGGAACTGAGCAGCAGCAGGCTTTTCACATCCGGGTAGCTCCTGTCATTCTCCCAGTTGGAGATGGTCTGGCGTGTGACATATATCTTCTCCGCCAGCTCATCCTGGGTCAGAGCCGCCTGGCTCCTGTACTTTTTGATCTGTTCGCTAAATTCCATTTTTCTTGTCCTCCTTTGGCTCCCAGCATAGCTGTTTGGGCCAGATTTGTCTATCAAACCTATTTTACATCCGGTTTTTCCCTTGATACACAAGGACTTTTACATCATCTCACCATTTCTGTGCCTCGCCCCCCAGCCGGTAGAACATTCCGAAATGAGCGATTGACAAGCGCCGCCGTAAATCGTACAATGGGGACAGCGACATGAGGGAACGGAATCCCTGCAAATTATTGGAGGTGTGGAAATGAAATTTTCCAGCAAAGTAAAAAAGTGCTCGCTCTCCCCGATGCGTAAATTTCACCCCTACGCTGTGGCCGCCCAGGAGAAGGGCCGTAAGATCTATCACCTGAACATCGGCCAGCCTGATATTGAGACGCCGCCCCAGTACTTTGAGGCCGTGCGTAACTTCCAGCTCCCAGTGTTGGAGTACGCCCCCTCCCCCGGTATGCCGGAGCTCATCGACGCCATTCAGGACTACTACGCCAAGCTGAACATGAACTTCGCCAAGGATGAAATCCTCATCACCACCGGCGGCAGTGAGGCCCTCTCCATCGTGCTTCAGTGCATCCTAGATGACGGGGACGAGATTCTCATCCCCGAACCCTTCTATCCCAACTACAGCACCATGGTCAACACCACCGGCGCTTCCATCCACCCCATCCCCACGTCTCCCGAAGAGGGATACCACTACGCCGACCGGGCTAAGATCGAGGCAGAGATCAACGAACACACCCGGGCCATCATCTGCACCAACCCCGGCAACCCCACCGGCGTGGTCCTCACCCCGGAGGAGCAGCGGCTCATGTGTGACATCGCCAAGGAACATGACCTGTTCATCATCGGTGACGAGGCCTATCGTGAGTTCGTCTACGCCGGGGAGCCCCTGCAATCCTTTGGCGAGTATGCCGACGCGGCAGAAAACGTGGTGGTCATCGACACCGTGTCCAAGCGTTTCTCCGCCTGCGGCGCCCGTATCGGCTGCATCCTCACCCGGAACCACGGGCTCCTAGCCGAGGCTATGAAATATTGCCAGGCCCGTCTCTCTGTGGCCACCCTGGACCAGGTGGCCTCTGCCGCCCTGTACAACGTGGGGCCGGAGTATTTCGCCGCCGTCCGGGATGAGTATAAACGCCGCCGGGACACCGTGGTGGAAAAGCTCCAAAAAATCCCCGGCGTGGTATGCACCTGCCCCAAGGGCGCCTTCTATCTCATGGCCGCCCTGCCGGTGGACGATGCCGACAGCTTCCAGCAGTGGCTGCTGGAAGAGTTTGAGGACAAGGGTGACACCGTGATGTTCGCCCCCGGTGAACCCTTCTACGGCACCCCCGGTAAGGGTAAGAATGAAATCCGTATTGCCTACGTACTCAAGCAGGCCGACCTGGAACGGGCCATGGACCTGCTGGCCCTGGGCATCGAAGCTTACAACAAGAGAACGTAATCTCTTCTACATCCACTGCAAAAACCGCCACTTCGTTGCAAACGTAACGAAGTGGCGGCTTTTCTGTTGCGTAAAATGGTTCCCGGCCTCAGCCCTGGCACTTGGTCAGGAGCTTCTCCCAGTTTTCGTCTACGTTGTGCTGGGTCTCCTCAATCATCCACTCATTGCCCGGCTTGAACATGTGGCGGAAGCGGCCTTGGAGGCGGAGGTACTCCTCCACCGGACGCTTCTTCTTGGGCTCGTAGCTCAGCCGCCACACGCCGTTCTCCACCTCAAAGAGGGGCCACACGCAGGTTTCCACCGCCAAATTGCAGATTTCCGGCAGCTTCTCCGTGGGATACTCCCAGCCTCGGGGGCAGGGCGCCATTACATTGAGAAAGCTGGGGCCTGGGGTGTAGATGGCTTTCTTGGCCTTGGTGTACAGGTCCCGGAAGTTGCCGATGAAGGTGGTCTGGGCCACATAGGGTACATTGTGGGCGGCGATGATATCCGTCAGGTTCTTCTTATTCTGCTTCTTGCCGGGAATCTCCGACCCCACCGGGGAGGTGGTGGCATTGGCAAAGCGGGGGGTAGAGGAGGCCCGCTGGATGCCGGTATTCATATAGGCCTCGTTGTCATAGCACACATAGGTCAGGTCATGGCCCCGCTCCATCGCGCCGGAAAGGGACTGGAACCCGATGTCGTAGGTGCCGCCGTCGCCGCCGAAGGTGATGAACTTCACCGTACCGTCTATCTTCCCCTTCCGTTTCAGGGCGTTGTAGGCAGCCTCTACACCGGAAAGGCTGGCTCCGGCACTCTCAAAGGCGGTATGGATGTAGCTGTCCTCATACGCCGTATAGGGGTAAAGGAAGGAGCTGACCTCCAAGCAGCCAGTGGCGTTGCCCACCACGGCCCGGTCCTCCTCCCGCAGGGCCCGGAGGACCCCCCGCACGGCGATCCCCGCCCCGCAGCCGGCGCAGAGCCGGTGGCCAGGGGCAAAGCGCTCCTTTTTTTCCAGCGTGTGTTTGAAATGATAGGTTCGTTCCATAGTCGCTTACCCCCTCTGTCCCAAGTGCGTATAGGTGGGGCCCAGGTCCCCCCCGGCGGCGATTTCCGCCAGGCGGTCATAGACCCCCATAAAATGTTCCGGGGTGATGTCCCGCCCGCCCAAACCGTAGACATAACCCACGGTACGGGGGCGATGCTCCAAGTCATACAGGGCCGCCCGAACCTCCGCAAAGAGGGGGCCCCCCTGGGCAGAAAAGCTCTCGGCCTTGTCCATGATCGCCAGGGCCTTGACGTGCTGTAAGGCCTGGGCCAACTCCTCCGCCGGGAAGGGGCGGAACACCCGAATCTTCACCAAGCCTGCCTGAATGCCTTTTTCCCGGAGCAGGTCCACCGCCATTTTTGCGGTGCCAGCGCTGGAACCAATGAGAACCAGAGCCAGCTCCGCGTCCTCCATCCGGTATTCCTCAAAGAGGCCGTATTTGCGCCCGGTGAGGGCCTCAAACTGTTCAGCCACTTCCAGAATACGCTTCTTGGCCCCCTTCATGGCCTCCGCCTGCTGAACCTTGTGCTCCATATAGTGGCAGCCCAGGTCATAGGGGCCGATGGCCAGGGGGTTTTCTTTTTTCAATAAGTAGTTCTCCGGGGTATACTCCCCTACGAAGTCCTTCACGGACTGCTCGTCCAGGAGGGTAATGTTCTCCAAGGCATGGCTGGTGATGAAGCCATCCTGGCAGACCATCACCGGCAGACGCACCTCGGGGTGCTCCCCAATGGGCATGGCCTGTAGGAAGTTGTCATAGGCCTCCTGGTTGTTCTCGGCATAAATTTGAATCCAACCCGCGTCCCGGATGCCCATAGAATCGGAGTGGTCGTTGTTGATGTTGATAGGCCCTGACAGCGCCCGGTTCACACAGGCCAAGGTGATGGGCAGGCGGCTGGAAGAGGCCACATACATCATCTCATACATCAAGGCCAAGCCGCAGGAGGAGGTAGCTGTCACCGAGCGGGCCCCGGCGGCCTGGGCGCCGATGCAGGCGGACATAGAGCTGTGCTCTGATTCCACTGGCACGAACTCGGTGTTTACCTCGCCGTTGGCCACATACTGGGCAAAATATTGGGGAATCTCCGTGGAGGGGGTGATGGGGAAGGCCGCCATCACGTCGGGGTCGATCTGTTTCATGGCAAAGGCGATGGCCTCGTTGCCGGAGAGACGGTCGTTGTAATTCATAGCTGTCCACCCTCCTTCATGGTGATGGCGTCGAAGGGGCAGACCTCCGCGCAGATACCGCAGCCCTTACAGTGTTCATAGTCGATGCCCGCTAGGTTCCCCTGCTCCACTGGCAGGGAGCTGTCCGGACAGTAGGGCACACACAGGAGACATTGGCGGCACTTCTCCTGGTCCAGCACCGGGGTATTGGTCCGCCAAGCCCCGGTGTTCACCAGCTTAGAGGTGGCAGGCTCGAAAATCTCGCCGCCTAAGGTCATCTCCTGCCAGGTGCTGTGTTCGTTGATATCCTTTGCTCTCAAACTCATCCCGCCTGCACCTCCTCCCATGCTTTCACCAGGGCAGCCATATTCCCGGCCACCACCTGGGGCTTTGTGGCAAATTTATGTTGGAAGCTCTCCTCCATGTCGCTCTTGAACTGCTGCTCCTCCAACACCCCGCTGACCTTCACCGCCGCGCTGAGCATGGGGGTGTTGGGGAAATTCTTCCCCAAGGTCTCCTCGGAGATGCGCCGGGCGTCAATGGTACATACCCGCCCCTGCCAGCCTGGGAGCTTTTGGCGAATCTCCGCCGGGGTCTTGCTGGTGTTGACGATGACCGCCCCGTGGTCTTTCAGGCCGTGGGTTACGTCCACGGTGTCCAACAGGGTCTCGTCTACCACCACCACATAGTCCGGCTGCTCAATGTTGCAGTGGACGCTGCACCGGGCGGTGCTGATGCGGTTATAGGCAGTGATGGGTGCCCCCATACGCTCCGGGCCGTATTCCGGGAACCCCTGGACATAGCGCCCTGCGTGAAAGGCCGCATCTGCCAGGAGGAGGCAGGCGGTCTTTGCCCCCTGTCCGCCCCGGCCATGCCACCGAAACTCGATCAAGCCATCCTTTTTCATGGTCTTACCTCCTCTGTTCAAAAAAAGCCTTCGTCCCTGTAAAAGGACGAAGGCTAAAAACGCTTCGCTGTACCACCTGTTACCTGCGTACCAACATACGCGCTCCCTATAACGGGGGAACACCGGCATAACCTACTGAGCAAACGCGGTTCGGCATGCAGCTCCGGAGGGATCTTCCCCTTTGCCTACTACCTCCGGGTTCCCACCATCCCCGGATCTCTGCGGGATTCTGCAAAGCTTACTGTCTCCATCATTGCCGTTCTCTATTGATTCTGGGCCAACGCACCTGAAACAGGTGGTGGTTAGTGCTATTATACCACCGCTTTTCTCCCTGTCAAGCGGCAATTTTTCCTGTTTTTTGGGTGATGGAACGCCTGTTTTCGTCAGTCCTCCTCCATGCCCCCTGCCTGGCCGGAGAAAATCCAGGGGGCGGGTTGGACTTCGATCTCGTCCTTGCGGCCCACCTTGGAGACCTCCAACTGCATGACCTCTGTAGGCTTGATGCCGTTTTCCCAGAGCATGCCGGGGATGTGGCTCATGTAGCTGAACTCCAAGGTATAGATTACCACCCGGATTTTGGGGTTCACATGCACCAGGGTCCTGAGCTCCATGTTCAGCTTGTCCGATGCCACCAGGAATGCCACATCGGGCACAGGCCAGCGGTGGGAATAGCTCTCCATATCGCTGACGATGAGGACGTTGCGCAGGCCAAAGCGGACCAGGTTCTCCTCCATGGTCTGGTGGTCCCCTTCCTTATACTCCACAGCCACTACCTGGCCCTTCCGCGCGGCAATGGCAGCCTCTACTGCAATGCTCTCCCCAGAGACCACACAGATGTTCTCCGTCTCGTTGAGGTGAAGCTTATTCATAATCACCGCCCGAATCTCCGGAGCCACATAGCGGATGGAGCCGGGGGAAAAGCTGCTGTTGTCCAGCCCCGTGGGGTAGGCACTGTGGGCATGGGGGTTCTCAATGAGCATGGCAGCGGAGACGTTCACCCCCCGGTCGATCATCTCCGAGAGAAGGTTGTGCTTCATGGGGCCGCTGGGCTCAGAGCCCTCGTTGTACCACACCTGGCAGTCCCCCATGCCGTTGTCCCACATATTATAAAAAATCTCTGGGTGGTTCCCGTCGGTGAAAACCAGCACGGAAGGGTTGGCCTGAACCGCAGCCATCAGGTTTTTGTCACGCCCGGTGACATCCAGGATACGGATAGAGGCCAGGTCGATGTCAGCATTATCGGAAAAATATTTCAGCCATGCCAAGATGCTCTCATTGTTGAAAATGCTCATAAAACGCTCCTTTCCCGGAGAACGGGATTCTCTCACGCTTCCCATGGGGGCTTGTCCCCTGCACTTTGGGAAATACCCTCCTATTTTAAGGCCAGCAGGGGGTTCTGTCAAGGGTCAGCTTATCCCCTGGGCCAACTCCTCTTCCACGGTAAGCCGGGGCAGCCACCAAACCCTGGTCATAGCTGCCCAAGGGCACGGTGGTCAATTGTGTGCCAAAGCCCCCTCCCCCTTCCCCCTGAAAAATCCATCGAAGGCGGTAGAACAATAAAAAATAAAGCGCGGTCTCTCCCCGCATGAAGCACAGCGGAAGGGGAGATACTGGAAACAGTATCACGAAAGCGAGGGACCGCTATGGGACGGCTAAGCAAGGTAGAGATCAGCGGCGTGAACACCTCCAAGCTCCCGGTGCTCACCAGGGACGAGGCCAAGGCCCTGTTCCTCCGGGTCCGGGAGGGGGACGAGGAGGCCCGGCAAACCCTCATCCAGGGGAATCTGCGCCTGGTGCTCAGCGTCATCAAAAAGTTCGACGGGCGCAACGAAAACCCCGATGACCTCTTCCAGGTGGGCTGCGTGGGGCTGATCAAGGGCATCGACAACTTCAATGTGGATTTGGACGTGTTTCCCAGCACTTACTTGGTCCCCATGATCATCGGTGAGATCCGCCGCTACCTCCGGGACAACAGTGCTGTGCGGGTCTCCCGCTCCATGCGGGACACCGCCTATAAAGTCCTCCAAGCCAAGGAGCGTTATATGGCCGAGCACCAGCGGGAGCCCAGCATTGAGGAAATTGCCAAGCTGCTGGACATCAAACGGGAGGACGTGGTATTCGCCTTGGACGCCATCGTAGACCCGGTCTCCCTCTATGAGCCGGTGTACTCCGACGCTGGGGATACGATATGCGTCATGGATCAGGTGAAGGACCAGAAGAACACCTCGGACAGTTGGCTGGAACAGATCGCCCTAAAAGAGGCCATGGACCGCCTCAGCGACCGGGAAAAGACCATCCTGAACCTGCGCTTTTTTGAGGGCAAGACCCAGATGGAGGTCTCCCAGCGCATTGGCATCTCCCAGGCCCAGATTTCCAGGCTAGAGAAAAACGCCATTCAAAAAATCAAGCGGGAGTTGTGAACAGTTCCCCACGGCAGGTGCATTACAGCCCTCCAAGCTTCGACTGTTAAACTGCTCAAAAGGCGCTGCCCACGCAATAGGGCAGCGCCTTTTTTCTATTCTCCAAGGGGAAACAACAGCTCCGCCGTCCCGCCCTGTTCCGTATTAAATAGCCGCAGCTCCCCACCGTGGTCCTTGGCCACCTGGCGGGCGTAGCACAGGCCCCAGCCGGTGTGGCCATCCTGGGGACGGCTGGCATCGCTGGTATAGAGGCCGCGCCCAGCCCGGGCAAGGGCCTCCGGGGTGAATCCCGGCCCGGTGTCAGTTACCGATACCGTCAAATGCTCCCCCTCTGCCCGCACAGACAAGCCCACCTTGCCCCCGCTCCCCGCATAGCGGACGGCGTTATCCAGCAGGTTCAATACCGCCCGGTTCACCGCCTCCTGGCGCAGGGGCAACAGCAAGGCCGGTGGCTCCTCGGCCTGGAATTGGATATCCTTGGGGCCACACAAACCCTCCCCTGCCGTCCGCCAAAGCTGGAACAGCGCCAGGAGGGAGGCAGGCTGCACCGGTTCCTCCCCGCCATCCCCAGCAGAAAGGGCACGCAGACGGCCCAGGTAGTCCGCCAAACGCTCCGCCCCCCGGAGGATGGCGTCCACACTCCCCTGCTGGGCAGCGCTCAAGGCTTCCTCTGCCAACAACTCCCCGTTGCCACTGATGATGGTCAGAGGGGTTTTCAAGTCGTGGGTCAGCGCCGCCAACTCCCTCCGGCTTTGCTGCTCCATGGCCCACTGACGCTCTAGGGAGTCCGCCAAGCTCTCCCGCAAAAGGTCCATGGCCTCCAAGGCCTCCCCCAGCTCCCGGACCCTAGCCTTCCCTGTCAAGGGTTCATCCAGCCGCTGGGCCGCAATGGCCTGGGTGGCCAGGGTGATAGTCTGGGCATCTTGCCGGAGCTTGCGGGTGTAGTGTCGGGTACACAAACCCGCCAACAGCAGCCATGTCCCAATCAGCAGAGCAATCATCATCACTTGGAAGTCCGGCAAGCGCTCCTGAAGGGTTGGGTCGGTATAGGGGTTGGCATAATCGTACTGAAGGACACACACACTTCCCCCATCTAAAGGGACAATCCGGTGCTTCTGGGCGTAGGGAAACACATGACTGGCCTCCCCCTCCAGGGCCCGGCGGGCATAGTCCAAGTGACGCTGGTCCATATTGCCACTGTCCGTCAAGCCCCCGTTGACGTCAAATACTGCCCAGCGGTAGTAATGTGGGATGCTCTCTGGGTCAAACGCCTGGTGCAAACGTTCCGCTGTGGCCTCCACTTGGCCGGCAGCGTAGGAGGAAGGTAGGACCAGCCCCCGATTGATGCAAACCACCATCATAATCCACCAAAGTAGGGCGGACACCACAATGAGCAGGCCTACAGAGAGCAAATAGCGCCAAAACAATGCTGCCAGCCCCAGGGGCCGCTTCACTGGCCGTTCCACTTGTACCCCACCCCCCATACTGTCTCAATGGGTGTCTGTCCCACCGCCCGAAGCTTGGCGCGGATATTTTTGATATGCTCCGTAATGGCGGTGTCGTCCCCTGTGCCATCGAAGCCAAACACCGCCTCATATAGCTGCTCCTTGGTGAAGGTCTGGCCCGGACGGAGGGCCAAGTGCTGGCAGATTTCGTACTCGCTCTTGGTCAAACGGATGGCTTGGCCCTGGCAGGACACCGTCCGCCCAGAGAGGTCAAATTCCAGCTCTCCCCGACGCAGGCAGTGCTGTGGCGTGCGAGACTGGCGGCGCAAGTGGGCATTCACCCTGGCCCGCAGCTCCGCCAAGCGGAAGGGCTTGGTCAAATAGTCGTCTCCTCCCAGCCCCAGGCCCGACACCACATCCTCCTCCCCAGTCTTGGCCGTGAGAAAGAGGATGGGACCGTCTGCCAGTGCCCGGATGCGGCGGCAGGTGGCAAAGCCGTCCTCACCAGGCATCATCACGTCTAGGAGGATACAGTCCGCCCAACGGCAGTGCGCTTCCTGGACCTCGTCCCCCTGAGAGAGAACCGTTACCTGGTGCCCATCCCGTTCTAGGGCCGTTTTCAGCAGGGCCCGGAGGTCGGCGTCGTCATCCACTGCAAGAATATGGGCCATAGCGCATCCCTCAATTCATCAGAAAATAGATCCCCCAGGAGAGGGCATAGAGAATATAAATGTGGGCGGGGTAAAATACATAGAAAAACGCCTTGTGCCCACCGCCCCGCTCACCATTATAGAACAGCATGGGCACCGCCGCAAGGGCACCGTACCACTCATAGTACATGGTGAACATCTGGGTCCAGTGGAAGTCCGGCATAGCCGAAACCATAACGCCCACATACACCAGATCGTACAGCAGCTCCACCGCCACAAAGGCTGCCACCTGCCAGCGCCTGTTTTTTCGGAACAGGTAGAGGACGATGCCCACGAGAAGAACCGGGATACATGCGTCGGGGTTGGTGTTCCAGGTAGGAATCAGGGGCAGGCCCGCCACCACCAGGGGCAGGCGGAGTACAGGGACGTTCGTCACCAGGGCGGTGAAGATAAATGGCCAGGCCAAGGGTAGAATCACCGCCAGCAGGCCCCGGACAATACGCTTCTGTCCCAGCCAGTCGATCCCCTGATAGATTACCATGAGGATGGCGAAAGCGGTCATCATGCCATTCATGGGGTAGAACCCGTCCGGCCGCCGCAGCAGGCCAAAGACGTTCATGGCCACCAGCAGGGCACTCATCCCCACCGAGACCAGATAGACCTTGAGAAAATACTTCCTCCGGTTCCGAGTCTTGGAAAAGCCCTCCACCAGGCAGAAGAGGAAGAGCGGCGCGGCCAAGCGTCCCAGCATACTGAACGCCTCTGGGATCACCCCCGTAAAGCCCAGGATGTAGTGGATGTGGTCCAGAACCATGAGGATCAGGGCCATCCATTTTAATCCAGTCCCTGACAATCCCCGGCTTCCTGTCTCCGCCCGCGCGGTCAATGCAGTTGCTTCCATAGTCGCAGCTCCTTTCTTGTTTCTGCTCCTATGGTAAGGGGAAATTATCAGGAAAGTCTAAGCAATGAAAATCTTTTTAGAAAAACCACCGGTTCAATCTGACTGAACCGGTGGTCAATTTATCCCACGCTTTCTGCTTGTTTACGCTTCCTTTCCGGCAGCTGTGCTAGGATGATGGCACCGAACATGAGCACGCAGCCCAGCACTTCCCGGCTGGACATATTCTGCTGCAAGATCAGCCACCCCGCCAAAACAGAGATCACGGACTCCAAGCTCAGCACCAGGCTGGCCACAGTGGGGTTGACCCCCCTCTGGCCAATGATCTGCAAGGTGTACGCCACCCCGGAGGACAGTGCACCGGCATACAGGATGGGCCCCCAGGAAGCCAGAAAATCCTGAAGCGCCGGAACACCCTCCGCTGCCAGCATGGCCACGGTGGAGAGGAGCCCCGCCACAAAGAACTGGATGCAGGACATCTTCACCCCATCCACTTTAGGGCTGAAATAGTCAATCACCATAATGTGGACGGAGAAAGCCACAGCGCACAGGAGCACCAAGAAATCCCCCTTTTGTAGGGTCAGGGAACCACTCATGCACAGCAGGTACAGGCCGAACACCGCCACCACCACGCTAATCCACAGCTTGACGCCCACCTTCTTCCGAAAGAATAGGCCCAGGATGGGGACAATGACGATATACAGGGCGGTGATAAAGCCGGCCTTGCCCACCGTGGTGTATTGAATGCCCAGCTGTTGCAGGCAGGAGGCCACCCCCAAGGCTAGGCCGCAGCACACGCCCCCCAGGATCAGGGTTTTACCACTGTTACCCTGTTCCTCTTGGCGCTTTTCCGGGCTTTTCATCCGTCCAAAGACCAGCACCACAGGGATCAGGGTCAGGCCGCCCACAAAGGAACGGGCCGTGTTGAAGGCAAAGGGGCCGATGCGGTCCATCCCCACCGCCTGGGCCACAAAGGCCGTGCCCCAAATTAAGGCGGTGAGAAAAAGTATCAGTAGGTTTTTTCCAGGTAGGTTCTTCATTCGGTTTTGCTTCTCTCTACTTTTTGATGATAATGGTATTTTGATCCTTATAGATGGCGTTGGGGGGGATCACGCCGCGGACACTGGAAGTGGGATAGACCGTGCTGTGGGGGCCAATCACGGTCCCAGGATTCAGGACACTGTTGCAGCCCACCTCCACATAGTCCCCCAATAGGGCCCCCACCTTTTTGCGCCCGGTGGGGATCTGCTCCTGGCCGTCCTTCACCACCACCAGGGTCTTGTCACTTTTCACGTTGGAGGTGATGGACCCGGCGCCCATGTGGGCATGGCTGCCCAGGATGGAGTCCCCCACGTAGTTATAGTGGGGAGTCTGAACAAAATCAAAGAGCACCACGTTTTTCAGCTCCACAGAGTTGCCCACCACGGCTTTTTTCCCCACAATGGCGCTGCCCCGGATAAAGGCACAGTGGCGGATCTCCGCCTCGTGGTCAATGATACAGGGGCCGCCGATGTAGGCGGAGGGGAACACCTTGGCATCCTTGGCAATCCAGACATCCTCTTCTGGATGGTCAAATTCTTCTGCCGGGAGTGTGGCCCCCAAACGGAGGATAAAGTCACTGAGCTCCCCCAGCACCTCCCAGGGATAGGTTTTCCCCCCAAACAGTGGGGCGGCGATGGTGTCATCTAAGTGGAACAGTTCAGCAATGGTCATCATCCGTTTTTCTCCTCTGCCGCAAGGCCCCGCTCCCGCATCACTGCCAGGACAGAGTCCACGCATACCTCGCAGGTTTCATGGTTGGGGGCCTCTACCATCACCCGAACCACCGGTTCTGTGCCACTCTTACGCAGGAGAATGCGGCCCTGGTCCCCCAGTTTTTCCGCAACCTCCCGCACAGCGTTCTTTACCGCAAAGTCGTTGATTGCCATGTCTTTATCCCGGACCCGCAGATTTTTCAACACCTGAGGATAAACCTGGAAGCCCTGGGTCAGCTTGGACAGGGGCAGCTTCTTGCTGAGCATGGCCTGCATAAGCTTGATGGCCGTGAGCAAGCCGTCGCCGGTGTTGGCGTACTTACCAAAGATGATATGCCCCGACTGCTCCCCGCCGATGAGGTGTCCGTTGGCGCGCATATTCTCATAGACATACTTGTCGCCCACGTCGGTCTTTTCATACCCGATTCCCGCCGCGTCCAGGGCCTTATAGAGGCCGAAGTTGGACATGATGGTGGTGACGATGGTGTTATTCTCTAGCTTATCCCGCTCCTTCATGTAACAGCCATAGACGTAGAGGATGCCGTCGCCGTCCACCAGCTTCCCCTGCTCGTCCACCGCCAGGCAGCGGTCGGCATCGCCGTCGAAGGCAAAGCCAATGTCCATGTGGTTCTCCAACACATATTTCTGCAATTGCTCAATGTGGGTGGACCCACAGTTTTCATTGATATTCAGGCCATTGGGGGTGTTGCTGAGCACATGGGTTTCTGCCCCCAAGGTCTCAAACACACTTTTGGCGATCATCCAGGTGCTGCCGTTGGCGCAGTCCAGGGCCACCTTCATGTCCTTATAGGAGTGGGTGGCCAGGCTGATGAGATACCCGATGTAGCGGTTCCGGCCGGAGGCGTAGTCAATCACCCGGCCGATGTTCTCCCCGGTGGCGTAGGCCAATTCCCGCTTGCTGTCCAGGTATTTTTCCAACTGGTCAATGACCTCCTGCTCCATCTTCTCCCCGTGGCGGTTGATGAGCTTAATGCCGTTGTCAAAATAGGGGTTGTGGCTGGCGGAGATCATAATGCCGCAGTCGAACTCGTCCACCTTGGCGATATACGACACGCTGGGGGTGGTGGTGACGTGCATCAGGCAGGCGTCCGCACCGGAGGCCGTGATCCCGGCGGCCAGGGCGCACTCAAACATATAGCTGGACCGTCTGGTGTCCTTGCCGATAACGATCTGGGCCTTATGATCCTGGCCGTAGTACCAGCCTAAAAAACGGCCCACACGAAAGGCGTGGTCAACGGTCAGGTCCACATTGGCCTCGCCGCGGAAGCCATCGGTGCCAAAAAATTTTGACATAGTTCATCTCTCCAATAACTATGAAATAGGGAACATCTCCCAATGCTTAGGGTTTTATATTATACCTTATTGGGTGGGGGGCTGTCAAATCCGGGAAACATCTGGCACGCCTCTGGACGTGTCAGGTCAGCAAAATGCTGCACCGACCCACAGCCCTTGAACCCGCCCCTTCCCTATGATAAAATCATCCCAGGAAAAGGAATTTTGAAGGGAGCTTTGCTATGAGGAATGTGGTTTTATATATTGCAATGAGCCTTGACGGATACATCGCGGACAACAATGGGAGCGTAGATTGGCTGACTGGACACAGTACCCAGGAGACAACCATAGACTCCTATTCCTCCTTTGTCCCCACGGTTGACACCGTAGTGATGGGCTGGAACAGCTACCGCCAAATCACAGAGGAACTATCCCCGAAGGAATGGCCCTATCCAGACTTGACAAGCTATGTCATCACCCATAGGAAATTGCCCTCCACAGACCATATAATATTTGTACAAGATGACCCTTGCAGCGTGATCAAACGCTTAAAGGCTGAGGCAGGAAAGTCGATCTGGGTCTGTGGCGGCAGCCAGATTATCCAGCCCCTAGTCGCGTGCGACCTCATCGATGAATATGATATTTCCATCATCCCAACGCTCCTGGGCTCCGGTATCCGGCTTTTCGGGGAGAACTTTGGGGAAATTCCATTAAAACTGCTCCGCACCCAAACCAGCAACGGGATTACAGAACTGGTTTACGGGCGCAGATAACACCGCTGGACAGCGGAAAAGAGACGTACAGGCAACCCTGCACGTCTCTTTTTGATCCATTACAGCTTTTCTTTGACCTTAGCAGCCTTACCCACGCGGTCACGCAGATAATACAGCTTAGCCCGGCGGACCTTACCTCTGCGGACGGTCTCCACCTTTTCAATCACAGGGCTGTAGAGGGGGAACACCTTTTCCACGCCCACGCCATAGGAAATACGGCGGACGGTGAAGGTCTCGTTGATGCCGCCATGCTTCTTGGCAATGACGGTGCCCTCGAACACCTGGATACGCTCGCGGTTGCCTTCCTTGACCTTCAGGTGGACACGCACGGTGTCACCCACGGTGACGGAGGGGGCTTCCTTCTCTGGCATGTTCTTCTCAATAAAGCTCTTCATGAGATCCATAGTCTGTTTTCCTCCTGTTATACAGGTGTTCGTGAGGACTGTTCGCCGCAGTTCCAGCGGCGCCCCAGAGGACCACCCTTATTTCATAGACCAACGTGTATTCTATCAGCTATCCCATGGGCTTGTCAAGCAAAATTTTACCGCTTTCCCCTTGTTTTATGAATGCTGTGATGTTTTCCTGGTTGAGGACGAAGTCATAGCTGTTCAAGTCCCCCCGGCGGGTCCAACCGATGGTGTTCCAAAAAGCGTTGCCGCCGTCGTTGCGGGTATAGGCCACCAGGGTGATTTTGTTGATCTGCTCCCGTTTCAGCGCCTCCATGGCAAAGACCACCATGCGCTTGCCGATCCCCTGGCGGCGGCAGCTGGGGTCCACGCAGACATGGTAGAAGCTCCCCTGGCGGCCGTCGTGGCCACAGAGGATTCCCCCCACAATCCGCTCCCCTGCCAAGGCCACCACGCTGGTGTCCGGGTTGCGGCGGAGGAAGCGCGTCACATTCTCCCGGGTGTCGTCGATGCTGCGGATGCCAAAGCCCTCAATGCGTGTCCAGAGCGCATAGAGCTGGTCATAATCCTTGGGGTCCATGGTGCGCAGGGTGATGGTCATGCTGCCGCCTTTCTCTGCCGTGGGGCAGTTTGTAACGTAGGTATTCACTATAGCAGATTTTCCCGCCGGTGTAAAGGGTGGGAATAAGGGTAGGCGAAGGCTTTACTCCATCCCCTCTTGGAACAGCTGATAGGCCACCGCCGCCAGGGGGACCCCCAGCAGCATCCCCACCACCCCCAGCACACCGCCGCCGATGGTCACCGCCGCCAGCACCCACAGTCCCGGCAGCCCCACCGAGGCCCCCACCACCTTGGGGTAGATTAAGTTCCCCTCCACCTGTTGGAGCAGGAGCAGGAACGCCAGGAACAGCAGGGCCTTAGCCGGAGAGACGGTCAAGAGCATCACCGCCCCAAGCCCCCCGCCAAGATAGGCCCCCGCCACAGGAATGAGGGCCGCAAAGCCGGTCAGGGCCCCGATCATCCCCGCGTAAGGCAGGCGCAGGAGCAGCATGCCCCCGGTACACAGCAGGCCCAGAATCACCGCCTCGGCACACTGCCCCGTGATATAACTGCGAAAACATTGGTGGGCAATCCGGGCCACGCTGTGTACCTTCTCCCACCAGGCAGGTTTCAGCCAGCGCCGGGCAAGGCCTTCCCCCTGTTGGAGCAATGCCTCCTTGTTTGCCAGGAGATAGACAGAAAACACCAGGCCGATCACCCCCGCTCCCACCCAAGACAACAAAGAGGACAGGGCTTCCGCCAAGGTTTCCGCCGCGCCCCCCAGGCCGGAGGTGAGCACTTGCAGGCCCTGGTTCAGCAGCGCGTCCCAATCCGCCTGGCCCAGGGCTTCCATAACGGCTGGGGGCAACAGGCCGTCCCGGCGGGCCGCCGCTGTCACCTGGCGGAACAGCCCCGGCAGCTCCCCCAGCAGCACCTGGACACAAGCGCTCAGCTCCGGGAGCACCAGGCACACCAACAGCCCCGCTCCTCCCGCCAAAGCCAGGTAGGCCCCCAGCATACACAGCGGACGGCGCAGCACTTCCAGCCCCTGCCACCGCCAGCGCCCCTCCCAACAGCTCATGGGGATGTTCACCACATAGGCAATCCCACAGCCCACGAACAGGGGCAGCGCCGCATGGAGCACCATCCCCACCAGGGATGCCGCCCCCGGCCAACAGCGGATGCACAAATACAGCAGGAATATGCTCACCCCCGCCCGGAAGCAGACCTTCCACGGCAAGTCCATGGGCCTCCCCTCCCTCCATCGGCTCCTTCCTTCACTGATATGAGCCCATGAGGGAAAATAGAAGCCCCACCCCAGCAGGGACAGAAGCAGCCGCCCCTTTCTCCCTGATCGGGCGGTCAGGTGTGTTATGAGAACACAGAGAACAATGCCCCGTCGATCGCCCAGAGATCATCCATGGGAACCCTCGTCCCGTCTGCCAGGAGAATATACCGTGCATAGGGGTCCAGCTTCTTCACCACACCCCTGGCGGTGAGATAGGCGCCGCCCGCTTTCCGGCCATCCTCCTGGAAATAGCATAGCTGCACCTCCGGCTCCTCCTCTAAATGGGCCAGGAGGAATTGCAGCTTGCGGTCTAAGCACGCCTGTTCCTCCTCCCCCAGCTCCCGCCGCTCCTCTGTCTGCCTGGCCACCTCCTGGATCACCCCATGGTGTCCCGTCAGGGCCGCAAAAGGAGAGAACTGCGCCGCCCGGTCCTGGGTGGACATACGAGGGTGCTTCTTGGACGTGGGGTGGGGTAGGTGTAGGATATCGTCATATCGTCCGCTCATGCCCGGTGCCCTCCCACTTGCCCGTTCCGCTCCCGGGTGGTGGCCCCCTCCAGGAGGTCCATCCCCTTGAGGACCGCATTCTTTCCAAAGCGTTTCTTCAACGCCAGCATGGTGGTTTGTAGCTGCCGCTCCTGGGCAAGGGCAGCATCCCGCTCCGCCCGCTGCCGTTCCAGGGCGGCATAATCTGTGAACAGGTCCATTTGTTCCCCAGCCTCAGGCTGCGGAACAGCGGACACCGGCACCACCCGCTCCGCCGTGAGGTAGACCCGCCGCACCAAAAGGCTTTTGTCTGTAATACGGTCAAACAGCGCCAGGACTGCCGCCATGATCTCCTTTGTAGAGGCGGTGGGCTGTTCCAGCCGCGCGGTGCCGTGGGCATGTTTGGGGACAGCGCGGCCATAAAAGTCCCGGGTAACTTCCCCCTGGTATGGGACGTTCCCTTGGGACCCTTTGAGGCTTTCCCGGTCATAGCCCAGGGTCAGGGTCACCCGATCCGTGACCAGTTCCTTGTCCACCAGGTCCAGGACTAACCATTCCGTCATCTCCCGCACAATCAGCTGGGCCTTTTCCCAGGGGTAGGGGGATTGCAATACCTGCCCTGTCCCGATACTATTGGACTTTGGCTTGTATGCCTTGATGTCCGCCATGGTACAGGGCTCCCAGCCCCAGGCGTGGTCGATGAGCAGCTCGGCATTGACCCCGAAGAGCTTGTACAAAAGCTCCTCATTGTAGCGCTCCCCCTCCCCGCCGATGGAGCAGCGGGCCACGTCGCCCATGGTGTAAAGGCCGTGTTGGTTCAGCTTCCTGGCATAGTTGCGGCCCACCCGCCAGAAATCTGTCAACGGCTGGTGATCCCACAGCAGGCGGCGGTAGCTGCCCTCGTCCAGCTCTGCAATGCGCACGCCGTCCTTGTCGGCAGGGATGCGTTTGGCATAAATATCCATGGCCACCTTGGCCAGGTACAGGTTTGGCCCGATGCCTGCCGTGGCAGTAATCCCGGTCTCCCGGAGGACACGGGCAATCATCCGCCGGGCCAGGGCGTGGGCAGAGCATTGGTAGAGCTTCAAATAGCTGGTGGCGTCGATGAACACCTCGTCGATGGAATAGACATGGATGTCCTCCGGCGCGACATAGTGAAGATAGATGCGATAAATTTCCCCGCTGCATGCCAGATAGCGGGCCATCTGGGGCGGCGCGACGATGTAGTCCAAGGCCAACTCCGGGGAAGCTTTCAACGCTGCGTCATCCCAGGAGGCATCGTGAAACTTCCCCCCTGGCGCCTTGCACCGCCGCTGGTTGTTGATCTCCTCCACCTTCTGGATCACCTCAAACAGCCGGGGGCGGCCAGGGATGCCATACGCTTTCAGGGCCGGAGAGACGGCCAGGCAGATGGTCTTTTCCGTCCGGCTCAGGTCCGCCACCACCAGGTTTGTGGACATAGGGTCCAGGCCCCGCTCCCGGCATTCCACGGAGGCGTAAAAGGATTTCAGATCAATGGCGATATAGCACTTGTTGTTCACCACCGCTCCCTCCCCTGGGGATATCAGGAACCACTTCTGTCCATCCCCGTTTTTCTCCCCATATTATACCTGGGACGCGGCTGCGGGGTCAACGGAAACCCAGGGGGAAATCTCTGGAAGAAGTGCTTTGCTGTCCTGAAAACAGTATCCCTCCTGACATACCAAACGGGCGATGCCTGACAGACACCGCCCGTTTTTCTTGCTTCACTTTGGTTTTAAGCCGCTGGGTTCCTCTGTGGACCCCTTCCCTCAGCGGCGGCAGTGGGAACCGTGATGCCCGTAGTTGTTCCCACCAGTGGACCAGTGGTGAGAACCACCCGTGCTCCCATTCTGATAATACCCATTACAGCCATTGCAGTTACCGGTGCAATTTGGCGTGCCGTAAGGGCAGTCATAGCCGGCACAGCCATTACAATTACCCGTGCAGTTTGGCACACCGTAAGGGCAGTCATAGCCAATGCAGCCATTACAATTGCCCGTGCAGTTTGGCACACCGTAAGGGCAGTCATAGCCAATGCAGCCATTACAATTGCCCGTGCAGTTCGGGGTGCCGTAAGGGCAGTGGTAGCCGGGAACCGTGTTGTTCGTCTCCCCGTGGTGGGTCTCGTGGTGGCGGCACAGGCGCAAGAAGGTCGCCGCACTCTGCTCAATGGAGTAGCTTCCATGGGGACCGAAAGCACCATTGCCTACACCATTCATCACCTTGATGTTGGCCACGGCGGCAATGCTGTCCTTGGCCCAGGAGGCTACGGTATTGCTGTCTGTAAAATAGCCAGACAATGCCGCACCAGCCCCCGCCTCAGACAGGCTATTGCCAGTGGCCTTGCTGGCACGGGTCAGCATGACCGCCGCCTCCTGGCGGGTGATGCTGCCCTGGGGATCAAAGGTCCCTGTCCCCTTGCCGTTGACGATGCCAAGCTCCTTGGCAATGGTGGCCGTCAGGGCGTCCTCGCCATTGCCGCAGTCTGTAAAGGCATAGCGGACCTTGCCATCCGCCCCACAGGGCAGCTTGGCTTGGGCCTGGGCACAAAACGTGGCGTAGTCCAGGTCGCTCTGGATGGCCGCATAGCACAGGGCCATCCGGCAAAAGTCGATCCTGGTGATGGGGCTGCGGTAATCCTCTGGCAGGCTGCTGCTGAGCAAGCCCAGCTCCTCTGCCTGAAGGATCTCCGCCTTCGCCCAATCAGAACATTGATGGGAATGGTTTCCATGGTTCCAATGCCGGTAGCTGGCAAACGCCGCAGGGGTTAGGAGCACAGCCACCAGAAGAA
The DNA here is from genome assembly GCF_056797215.1 of Evtepia sp. NCBI lineage: Bacteria > Bacillati > Bacillota > Clostridia > Eubacteriales > Evtepia > Evtepia sp. Next base: position 55,383 of record NZ_JBQILM010000002.1, on the reverse strand, counting down.
CCAGGAAAATCCGCCGACATACTTTCATCATAACACCCTTTCTGTTCAAACCATTGATACAAATTCTCTGTCCTGTTAAGAGCCTAAATACGCTTTGTGGAACACCTTCTTTCCCTTCTTAATTACGACACCCTCTCCGGAAAGCTGCTGGGCGGTCAAGCTGGTGTCCAGGCTGGTAACCTTTTCTCCGTCCACCATCACGCCTCCCTGCTGGATCAGGCGGCGGGCCTCGCCCTTGGAGGGCACCAGGCCACACTTTAACATCAGCTCCATGATGGAGATGATGCCATCGTTCAAGTCTCCGGCCTCTAGGGCAGTTGCCGGCATATTGGAGCGGTCCCCGCCATTGGAGAAGAGGGCGCGGGCGGTTTCCTGGGCCTTTTGGGCCTCCTCTTCCCCATGGACCAGCTTGGTCAATTCATAGGCCAGGATTTCCTTGGCTGCGTTGAGCTGGCTGCCCTCCCAGCCGTCCATCTTGTCGATCTCCTCCAAGGGCAGGAAGGTGAGCATTCGGATACACTTCAAGACGTCGCTGTCCCCCACGCTGCGCCAATACTGGTAGAACTCATAGGGGGAGGTCTTGTTGGGGTCCAGCCACACAGCACCCTTAGCGGTCTTACCCATCTTATTGCCCTCGCTGTTGAGCAGCAGGGTGATGGTCATGGCGTAGGCGTCCTTCCCCAGCTTGCGGCGGATCAGCTCCGTGCCGCCCAGCATGTTGCTCCACTGGTCGTCGCCGCCAAACTGCATGTTGCAGCCCAGGGTCTGGAACATGTGATAGAAGTCGTAGGACTGCATAATCATGTAGTTGAACTCCAAGAAGGAGAGGCCCTTTTCCATGCGCTGCTTGTAGCACTCCGCCCGAAGCATGTTGTTCACGGAGAAGCAGGCCCCCACCTCCCGCAGCAGCTCCACATAGTTCAGCTTCAGCAGCCAGTCGGCGTTGTTCACCATGATGGCCTTGCCTTCGCCAAACTCAATAAAGCGCTCCATCTGCTTTTTGAAGCACTCGCAATTGTGCTGGATGGTCTCCGGGGTCATCACCTGGCGCATGTCTGTCCGGCCGGAGGGGTCGCCCACCATGCCGGTACCGCCGCCGATCAGGGCGATGGGGCGGTTCCCCGCCATTTGCAGCCGCTTCATCAGGCACAGGGCCATGAAGTGGCCCACATGCAGGCTGTCCGCCGTGGGGTCAAAGCCAATATAGAACACGGCCTTCCCATTGTTCACCAGTTCCCGGATTTCCACTTCATCTGTGACCTGGGCGATCAGGCCACGGGCTTTCAATTCCTCATAGATCTGCATCGGTTTCTTCTCTCCTTTTTCTCATTCGGATTCAATCTAGTCTCAGCCCCGCGCCGCCCGGTAGGCCTCAGCCTCTTGCAGCAGTGCTTCCGCCCCCTCCAAAATCGCGGCAGAGACGGTGGCACCGCCGGTGAGCCGGGCCAGTTCCTGGCGGCGGCCGTCCCGGTCCAGCACCAATACCTCCGTATAGGTCCGGCCCTTCCGCTCCTCCTTCTGTACGGAGAAATGGGCGTCTGCCATAGCGGCGATCTGGGCCAGGTGGGTGACACACAACACCTGGCTGCCGGCGGACAAGGCACTCATTTTTTCTGCCACCTTCCCGGCCGCCCGGCCGCTGATCCCGGCGTCTACCTCGTCGAAGATGAGAGTCATGATGCTGTCGTTTTCCGCCAGGACGTTTTTCAGCGCCAACATGATGCGGCTGAGCTCACCCCCAGAGGCCACTTTGGCGATGGGCTTCAAGTCCTCCCCTACGTTGGCAGACATGAGGAAGCGGACCTCATCCATCCCCGTCTCGTCCAGGCCTAGCTGCCCGGCTTTGGGGGCAAAGTCTGTTTCAAAGCGAACCTTGGGCATATCCAACTGCCGCAGCTCCGTCTGTATGCGCTCCCGCAGGGCCTGGGCCGCCACCTTGCGCTGTTCTGAAAGGGCCTGGGCCTTATCCCGGACCCCTTCCAGCAGCTTGGCCTGCTTTTTTTCCAGCTTCGCGATACTCTCGTCCGCCAGCTGGATGCGCTCCAACTCCTCCCGGCTGCGTTCCAGATAGTCCAGCATTTCCGTCGTGGTGGCGCCGTACTTCTTTTTCAGGCGGTAGAGCAGGTCCAGGCGGCTTTCCACCTCATCCAGCTCCTGGGGGGAGAAATCAAAACCCCGGCGCAGCTCCCGCAGGCGTTCCGTGGCGTCCTCCACGCCACACCGCAGCTCCGTCAGCACCCCAGCCAGTTCCCCTAGCTCCTCTGACAGCGCCGAGACCCGGGAGAGCTGGGCTTCCGCCTCTCCCATAAGCCCTACAGCGCCGTCCCCGTCGTCGCCGCCGAAAAGGGCCAGGCTGGCCCCTTCCACCGCGGCCATAAGCTGGTCGGCACTGCGCAGGAGGGCCTTGCGCTCTGCAAGCTCCTCCTCCTCCCCGGCGCGGAGGTCTGCCCGTTCCAGCTCTGCTATCTGGAATTGGAGGGAATCAATCCGACGGGCTTTCTCCGCCTCGTCCATCTCCAAGGCAGCCAGTTGGCGGCGCAGGGTGGATAGGGCCTCATAGTCCTTCCGGTACCCCTCCACCGCCTGCGCCAGGCCACCGAAGCTGTCCAGATAGCCCAGGTGGCAGGTCTCGTCCAGGAGCTGTTGTCCGTCGTGTTGGCCGTGGATGTCGATCAACTGCCCCCCTAGGGCCTTTAATTGCAGCACGGTACAGGGTACGCCCCCCACCCGGCAGATATTTTTCCCATCCCCCTGAATTTTCCGGGAGATCAACAGCTCCCCGTTCTCGTCTGGGGCGATGCCGGTCTCCTCAAACCAGGGCAGCTGGGGCAGGTCCCGGAACAGGGCCGTCACCAGGGCGGACTTCTCCCCGCTGCGGATCAGGTCCCGGCTGGTGCGCTCCCCCATCACCGCGCCGATGGCATCAATGATGATGGATTTCCCCGCGCCGGTCTCGCCGGTCAGCACGTTGAAGCCAGGCCCGAAGGAGAGATCCGCCTGGTCGATGAGGGCGATATTTTCAATGTGGAGCAGAGAAAGCAAGGTCTCCATCCCCCTTCTTGATGGCTGAAGTCCTCGGGTATCGGGACTTCGCTTAATTTTCCAGTTTATCCAACATCTTCACAATGGACAGGCACAAATCCTCTGCATCCTTGGTGGTGCGCATGATGAGGATGCCCGTGTCGTCCCCCGCCAGGCTGCCCACCATGTGTGGAATCTGCATCCCGTCCAGCGCCGAGCAGGCAGCGGAGGCCAGACCGGGCATGGTCTTGAGCACCACGATGTTCTGGGCGCTGTCGAAGGTCGTCACACTCTCCCGGAAGATATTGTTCAGACGGCCCGCCACGTTCAGAGAGCTTTTCCGTTCACTGACAGCGTAGCGGTAGGTACCCTGTCCGGTGAGCTCTTTGACCAAGTGGAGCTCCTTGATGTCCCGGGAAATGGTGGCCTGGGTGGATTTCATCCCCTTCTCCCGCAGCTTGTCCAGCAATTGATCCTGGGTCTCTATATCATATTCCTGGATGATGGAAAGGATCTCAGCGTGTCGTTTGGCCTTCATAGTCTGATCCTCCTCTCGAGCTTGCGGTTGAGCACCTCATAGAAACTTTTGTCTGACAGCTTCACCAGGCGCAGGGAGCGGCGGGAACGGGCCACCTGCACGGTGTCCCCCGGGTAGAGCTTAAAGGCCTTGCCTCCGTCCACCGAGAGGTACGCCGTCTTTCGGCTGTTCTTGGGCAGCACCACATCAATGAGCCGGTTCCTATCCAACACCATGGCTTTGGCTTGCAGGGTGTGGGCACTGATGGGTGTCATGATGATGTTCTCTGCCATCGGCTCCACAATGGGCCCTCCGGCGGAGAGGGAATAGGCGGTGGAACCGGTGGGGGTGGCCATGATGACCCCGTCCCCATAGGTGTTGCAAATCCGGCTCTTGTCTCCAAAAATCTGCAAGTCGATCACACGAGCCACAGCGCCCTTGGTGATCACCGCGTCGTTGAGGGCTGTGCTGCGAAAAAGCGCCCGCCCGTCCCGCAGGACCTTCACATCCAGGAGCATTCGGTTTTCCATGGCGTACTCACCGCCAATGAGGCGTTTGAGCTTGGATATTTCGTTTTGCTCCAACTCCGCCATGAAGCCCACACTGCCCATGTTCACGCCGATGATGGGTACCCCAAAGCTGCTGGCGTCCTTGGCCGCGTGGAGGATGGTGCCATCCCCCCCAAAGCAGACCAGGAAATTCGCGTCTGGCAGCTCCGCCTTCATCTCCTTGATCTTGATGCCCGAGGGTAAGGTATTAAAGTGAGACGGTTCCACAGGAAATGGGAAGCAAAACTCACAGCTTGCCCCAGCGGCCGTGAGCAAACGCTGGGCTTCTCCCGCCGCTTTCAGGCCCTTGTCTCGGAAGGGGTTGGGGCACAAAATGATCTTCATGGTGCGGTCTCCTCCAAGTTCTGGTGCGATGCCTCCACCAATGCTTTCAGGTCCCCCTGGTAAGGGGGCTGCTCCCGCACGGTCAGATGGCCCAAATATTCAATGTTGCCCTCCGGCCCCCGGATGGGGGAAAAGGTCACATCTTTCACAAAAAAATCACAGTCCGCCGCGTGGCGCAAAAACTGTTCTAGGACTTCCAGGTGTACCGCCCGGTCCCGGACGACCCCCTTCTTCCCCACCTTTTCTCTCCCCGCCTCAAACTGGGGCTTGATGAGGCAGACCAGCTCCCCACGTTCCTTCATCAAAGGGCGCAGGGCAGGCAGGATCAGCCGCAGGGAGATAAAGGAGACATCCACACTGCCAAAATCCAGCGGTTCGGGGATCTGCTCCTGGGTGAGGTAGCGGACATTGGTGCGCTCCATACACACCACCCGGGGGTCCTGCCGCAGGCTCCAAGCCAGTTGGCCATAGCCCACATCCACAGCGTATACCTTTGCCGCGCCGTTTTGGAGCATACAGTCGGTAAAGCCCCCGGTGGAGGCCCCGGCGTCAATGGCCACAGCCCCTTCCAGGGCTGGAAGCTGAAAGCTGGACATGGCCTTTTCCAGCTTGAGGCCCCCCCGGCTCACATAGCGCAGGGTCTGGCCCCGAATTTCCAACTGGGCGTCCTCCGGGACAGAGGCCCCGGCCTTATCCATGCGTTTGTCCGCCCAAAAAACCTGGCCGGCCATGATGATGGCCTGGGCTTTCTGCCGGCTCTCTGCCAGCCCCCGCTCAGTGAGCAGGACATCCAGACGTTTTTTCGCTGCCATAGGTGGCCACCTCCCGGGCTTTTTGATAAAGGGATTCCAAATCCAAACCGCAGCGCTCCCGCAGCTGTGGGACGGTCCCGTGGGGGACAAAGCCGTCCCCACAGGAGCACAGCGCCGCCCGTTTCAGGGGGATGCCTGCCGCCGCGGCCGCGGCCAAGAGGCCCTCCCCAGGGCTGCCCGGTTCCGCGCACTCCTGGGCCACCAGCAGCCGCCCAGTCTCTTTGAGGGAGCGAAGCACCGCCTCCTTGGGCAGCGGCGTAATTTGGTTCAGCTTCACCACCTGGGCAGAGATGCCCTCCCGCCGCAGCCGCTGGGCTGTTTGGAGGATGCTGCCGGTCAGGGTCCCAAAGCTCACCAGAGTGAGGTCGCTGCCCTCTTGGAGGACGCAGGCTGGGTCCTGGCTGTGGTCCCCGCTGTAGTGGTTCTCCCCTCCCCGGGGATAGCGCACTGCCACAGGACCGGAGAGCTCATAGATTGCCCGCCGCAGCATGGCAGAGAGCTCGTCCAAGCTGGCTGGACACAGCACGGTGATCCCCGGTATGGTATTTAAGAACGCGGCATCAAACAGGCCATGGTGGGTCTCTCCGTCGTCCCCTACCAGGCCAGCCCGGTCCACACAAAATACCACGTGGAGCTTGTCAATGGCTACATCGTGGATCAGCATATCATAGCCGCGCTGAAGGAAAGTGGAGTACACGGCAAAGACAGGGATCAACCCCTGTTTGGCCATACCCGCCGCCATAGTCACTGCGTGGCCCTCAGCAATCCCCACATCGAAAAACCGCTTGGGGAATTGTTCGGCAAAGCCAGCCAGGCCGGTTCCACCGGTCATGGCGGCAGTAATTGCACAGATGCGCGGGTCCTGCTCCGCCAGGCGCTGCAGCTCCCCACCAAAGCGGGCGGAAAAGCTCTCTCCACTGCTGCCTTTCAGCAGTGCGCCATCCTCCACCTGGAAGGGTCCCGTGCCATGGAAGGTATCCGGCGTCCGCTCCGCCGGGCCATAGCCCTTGCCCTTGGTGGTTTTGACGTGGAGAAGCACAGGGCCATCCACGGCGGCGGCATAACGCAGGATACGGGTCAATCCCTTTACATCGTGCCCGTCTACCGGGCCCATATACCGAAAGCCCATGTTCTCAAACATACCGCCGGGCAGCATGCTGGCCTTAATGCCCTCCTTGACCTTGTGCAGGAAGCGGTAGAGCGCCCGCCCCGGTGGGGTGGCCAACATGATCTTGCGATAAATCTCCTTGGCTTGGAGGTATTGGGGTTTCAGCCGCTGACGGGCCAAATGCTGGGCAACGCCCCCCATACTGGCGTCGATGGACATACCGTTGTCGTTGAGGATGACCACCATGGGCTCCTCCCGCTGCCCGGCCATGGAGAGGCCCTCATAGGCCAAGCCCCCGGTGAGGGAGCCGTCTCCCAGCAGGGCCACCACCCGGTAGTCCTCCTGCTGCCGGGTCCGGGCGATGGCCATCCCCAGCGCGGTGGATACCGCCGTGGAGGCATGGCCGGAAATGCAGGCATCGTGCTTGGACTCCGAGGGCTTGGGAAAGCCCGCAATGCCCCCCAGGGCCCGCAAGGTCTCCATGCGCCCGTTGCGCCCGGTAAGCATTTTGTGTACATAGCACTGGTGCCCCACGTCAAAGACCAGACGGTCCCGCCCGGTGTCGTAGACCCGGTGGAGGGCCACCGTGAGTTCCACCACCCCCAGGTTGGAGGCCAGATGCCCTCCCGTCTGGGACACCACATCCACGACCCGGTGGCGCAAGTCCTGGCAGAGCTCCTCCGCCTCCCGGTCGCTGATTCCATATAGAGAAGGGAATTCCTCCCGTTGGTTCAAAACTAGCCGCCTCCTTACTTGGTCCGGCTGGCCAGCTGCCGGGCAAGGCTACAGAGAAATTCGCTGCCAGGATAGGGCTGCAACTGCTCCACCGCCTCCTGGGTCAGAGACTGAATCAGCCCCTGGCAGGCCTCCACGCCTTTCAGCGCCACGAAGGTGGATTTTTCCTTTTCCTGGTCAGAGCCGATGGGCTTCCCCAGCTCCGCTTCGTCCCCCATGACATCCAGCACATCGTCCCGAATCTGGAACGCCAGCCCGATCTTTCTGGCATAGGCTGCCGCGGCATCCTCCTGGGCCTGGGTGCTTCCGGCGGCAATGGCCCCCAGCCGGGCGGCCGCCTCAATCATACAGCCGGTTTTCAAGGATTCTATGGCAATGATCTCCTGGTAGTCCAGGGCCTTCCCCTCCCCCAGCAGGTCTAGGACTTGGCCCCCTACCATCCCCGCAGGGCCGGCGGCCTTGGCCAAGCAGGCCGTCCCCCGGCAGACCTGTTCTGGGGAGAGCTCCGCTCTGCTGAGCACAGCAAAGGCCTCAGTGAGCAGGCCGTCCCCGGCCAACACCGCCAGGGCTTCCCCATAAACCTTGTGGCAGGTGGGCTTGCCCCGGCGCAGGTCGTCGTCATCCATACAGGGCAGGTCGTCGTGAATCAGGGAATAGGTATGGACCATTTCCAAAGCACAGGCAAAGGGAAGCGCCGGTTCCATCTCACCGCCAAACAGGCGGCAGACCTCCAAAACCAGCACAGGGCGGATGCGCTTTCCCCCGGAAAGCAGGCTATAGCCCATGGCCTCCTTCAACTGGCCGTGGGCAGGGAAGCGTTGAACACAGGCCGCCAAGGCCTCCTCTATGCGCGCCTGGCCGGCGGCAAGTTGTTGGGAAAACTCCATACACTCACTCCTTGGGTAGAAAGGGGACTTCTTCCAGCTCGCCGGTCTCCGCCAAGCGCAGCTTCATCACCTTCTGCTCTGCCTTGTCCAGCAGGGTCGTACACTGCTTCATCAGCTTGGCCCCCTCCTCATAGAGGGATAGGGACTGCTCCAAGGGCTGTTCCCCTGCCTCCAACTGGGCCACAATGGCTTCCAGGCGGGCCATGGCCTCCTCGAAGCTCAGCTTTTTTTCTGCCATGTGTGTTTCTCCTTTCCCTGGGTGGTACAGTGCAGGGTCCCATCTGCCAGGCGGACCTGAAGGGCCTCCCCCAGCGCCACCTGTTCTATGGTAGAGACGACGATGCCGTCGTCTGTCTGCGTGATAGCATAGCCCCGGCCTAAGACCTTAAATGGGCTCAAGGCGTCCAGCCCTGCGGCCAGACGGCCCAAACGCTCCCGCTCTGCCCCTAAGCGCCGCTCCCCAATGTGGAACAAACGCTGGTGCAGATAATCCAGGGCCATCCGCTTCTCCTGGACGGACCGGAGGGGTGAGCGCAGGAAGGGGCTGCTGGCCAAACGGTCCAGATGCTCCCGCCGGCCTTGTAGGCTCCGCTCCATCCCCTTTTGCAGCCGGGCATACTGGTGGAGCAGGGTTTCCCGCAGCTCCGCCTGGTCTGGCACCGCCAGCTCCGCCCCGTTGGAGGGGGTAGCGGCCCGCAGGTCCGCCACGAAGTCGGCAATGGTCACGTCTGGCTCATGGCCCACAGCAGAGATCACCGGGATGTGGGAGCGGTAAATGGCCCGGGCCACCCCCTCATCGTTGAAGGCCCATAGGTCCTCCATGGAGCCGCCGCCCCGGCCAGTGATGATCAGGTCTGCCGCCTGACAGGCGTTCACCAGGTCCAAGGCCTGGGTGATCTCCCCTGGGGCCTCCTCCCCCTGGACCCGCACCGGGACCACCAGCACCTTGGCCAAGGGATAGCGGGCCCCCAAGATGCGCAGCATGTCCCGCACTGCGGCACCGGCGGGGGACGTCACCAGGGCGATGGTATGGGGATACGCTGGAATGGGCTTTTTATGGGCGGGATCAAACAAGCCCTCCTGATACAGCCGGTTTTTCAACTGCTCAAAAGCCGCCGCCAAATCCCCTACCCCGTCCGGGACCATGGTGCTGCAATAGAGCTGATAGGCACCGTCCCGGGGGAACACGGATACCCGGCCGGACACAATCACCTTCATCCCGTTTTCTGGGCGGAAACGCAGGGACGCCGCCTCCCGCCGGAACATGACACAGCGGACGCTGCTCTCCGCGTCCTTGAGGGAAAAATAGTGGTGGCCGGAGGGATACATTTTATAATTGGAAATCTCACTGCGCACCAGGACTTGGGACAGCAGTACGTCCCGATCCAACAGCTGCTTGACATAGCGGTTCAGCGCGGTGACAGAAATGGGTTCAGTCATGATTCTCTTCCTCTTGCTGCCGCCTCCACGTGAGGACGGCCACACCCATGGCGTTGTCTGTCGAGAACCGGGGCGGGGCAAAGACAGCATGGCAAGCCCTGGTCATGGCCTCCCGCAGCAGGGCGTTGGAGGCCACGCCACCGGCGCAAAGCACCGGCAGGCCGGGGTACGCCTCCAAAGCCTGCTTGGTGGCAGTCTCCACCGCCCGGATGATACATTGGAGCACATACCAGCAGATATCCTCCGTGGCCCTTCCCTGTTCCGCCAGGGCGTTCATTTTATTTTCGATGCCGGAGAGGGAAAAGCTCCGTGCTTTCACCTTCACCGGGAAGCTCTCCTTCTTCTGGGCCTGTAAGGAGAGGGCATCCACCGCCTTTCCCGCCGGGAACGCCAGCCCCAGGCGTTTCCCTGTCCGGTCGATGAGCTGCCCGGCGGAGATATCCGAGCTGCCCCCAATCACGGTCCCCTGGACGCTGGCCCCCTCCGGCTGCACATACAACAGCTCCGTGGTGCCCCCGGAGAGGTGCCACACCAGGTGGGGCCGGTCCAGCAGGTCCAGCCGCCCGGCAGACCAGGCTGCGGCAGCAATGTGCCCCTGCTGGTGAGAGCAGGGGTAAAAGGGCAGGGAGAGGATTTGGGCCATCCCCTGCCCCTGGGCGCTCCCCGCCAGGAAGCAGGGCATATAAGAGCCCTCCACCTCCCGGGGGCGGGTGCTGGCACCGATGGCAGAGAGCTTGTCCGGCAGGCCTGTTCCTTTTAAGGCGGCGAGGATTTCCGGCAGGCGCTTCACATGCTGGAATAGGGCCTCACTCTGCCGCAGGCCCAGGGAGCCCTGGGGGACTTCCAGGAGCTTCCCCACGTTGTCCCCCTGGGTCCCGTCAAACCAGGCGGCGGAGGTGGTGTAGTTGCTGGTGTCCAGCCCCAGTACCCCGGCCATGCTCAGAGCTCCTCCTGTTCTGTCCCCGACTTTTGGGAAACCTCATCGGGAAATTCCTCCCGGATAAAGGCCCCCAGGATGCCGTTGACGAAGGAGACCACCTTCTCGTCCTCATACTTCTTGGCAATCTCCACAGCGTCGTTGATGGCCGCCGCCTTGGGGATTTCCGGCATATACAAGATTTCATACATTGCCACCCGCATAATGGCTGTGGCGGTGCGGGGGATGCGGGAGAAGGCCCAGTTCTTGGCGTGACGGCTGATATACTGGTCCAGCTCTGGGCCATGGCCCGCCACACCGTGGACCAAATTCTGAATATATTGGAGCTGTTTTTCGTTGGGATATTCCTGATACAGCTCGTCCTCCTCTCCCCAGGCCAGGAAAGCCTCCCGGTCCAGCCGCCGTTCCAAAAGCTGGTCGGCAGACTGGGTGGAAAAGCCCAGGGAATAGGAACAATGGATGGCAATTTCGCGTGCGGTGGATCTGGTCATAGTCGGCCCCTCCTGCTATGGACGCAAGGCCGCTGCCCACAGCGGCCTGCATATACTAACTTACTGCTATTATATACATGAATATACAAAAAAGATAGACACTTTCCGCCTGAATTTTTCAAAAGTTTTGCCGCCTTGTTTGTCAAAAAGCGACCCCCTGTCCCAAAAAGAGGCCTACGGCAGATCGCGCCGCAGGCCTCATGTCTGACAGGGTCCTCAATCTTCCTTTTTCTCAAAGGCGATGCCGCCCACCCGGACGTTGACCGCCGCCACATGCAAGCCCGTGATGGCCTCCACGCTGCTCATCACCGCCTCCTGCACCTTTTCCGCCACCTGGGGGATGATGCTGCCATAGCGGATCTCAATGGACACGCTCACGGTGATGTTGTCCTCTTCCCAATGGATGGAAATCCCCTTGGAGAGTTTTTTTCGCCCCAAAAGCTGTTCGCTCATGGTGCCGCCGGTGAGACCAATGACACCCTCCACCTCCATGGTGGCAGCCCCGGCGATGGTCTCCAAGACCTCCTCGGAGATGTACACGTCGCCAAACTCCTCCCTGCGGGAGTAGTATTCTCTGCTTTCGCTCATAGCAATATCCTCCAAACTCTTCCACCGCCCAGGGGCGGGAAAAGACGAATCAGCCCATAAAATTGACCAAGTTTATTGATATATTCTATTATATCATATCACGGGAAGGGGGGCAAGTCCCCCCTTCCCGATTTATCCAAAATTCCCCTCAGCCCTGGTGCTTCTGGGCTGCCAGAAGGGTGTTTTTCATGAGCATGGCCCGAGTCATGGGGCCTACGCCCCCGGGCACCGGTGTAATGGCGGAAGCCATGGCGGAGACAGCCGTGTAGTCCACGTCCCCACAGAGCTTTCCCGCCTCGTTGCGGTTCATGGCCACGTCAATGACCACTGCGCCGGGCTTGATCATATCTGCGGTGACCATGTTCACCTTACCCACAGCAGCCACTAGGATATCCGCCTGACGGCAGATTTCCTTCAGGTTTGTGGTCCGGGAATGGCAGACGGTTACGGTACCGTGCTTTTGCAGCAGCAGCAGGGCCATGGGCTTGCCCACGATGTTGGAGCGGCCGATGACCACACAGTGCTTCCCCTTGGGGTCGATGCCGTATTCCGCCAAAATCTCCATGATGCCGTAGGGGGTGCAGGGCAGGAAACCCTCCTTCCCCACCAGCAGGGCCCCCATGTTCATGGGGTGGAAGCCGTCCACATCCTTTTCCGGGGAAATGGCCATGAGTACCGCCTCCTCGTCGATGCCGTCAGGCAGGGGGAGCTGGCAGAGGATGCCGTCGATCTCCTCCCGGCCGTTGAGCTGGTGGATAAGGTCAATGAGCGCCTCTTGGGTGGTGGAGGCAGGCAGGGCGTATTCCTCGCTGAAAAAGCCGCACTCCTCACAGTCCTTCCGCTTGCTGTTGACATATACCCGGCTGGCGGGGTTATCCCCCACAATGATTACCGCCAGGCCTGGGGTACGGGCCAGGGCAGCCGCCTCTTTCTTCACGTTCTCTTTGCATTTGGCCGCCAGGGCCTTTCCGTCCAAAATCGTTGCCATAGTGATCTCCTATCTTGTTTCCTGGTTTGGCTTCTCTTCTTTGATTGGTCTGTGTCGGTTTACGTATAGCGCCCCTGGGTCTGGACGGCTTTTCAGCTTCCAGACCAGCAGGAGCAAGGCCAGCACACAACTGGCAAAACCTAACAGTTGGGAGACACGGAGGCCCGAGTCGAAAAAATACAAGCTGTCCGTCCGCAGGCCCTCAATGAGCCCCCGGCCAAAGCCGTACCAGGCAAGGTAGAGCAAAAACAGCATTCCATCGAACTTGCGCAGGCCTTTCCCCAGCACCAGGAGCAACAGGAAAAAGCCCAACAGGTTCCACAAGGACTCATAGAGGAAGGTGGGGTGGACCTCCCAATAGCCCTGGGCCGTCTCAATCCCCATGCGCCAGGGCAAGTCTGTCTCCCCACCGTAGGCCTCCACGTTGACGAAGTTCCCCCAGCGCCCGGCAATCTGCCCAATGAGCAGGCCGAAAGTACACAGGTCCACCATGGCGGGGAAGGGAATCTTTTTGTGCCGGGATACCAAAAAGACGATGAGGGTCCCCGCCAGGATGCCCCCGTAAATGGCCAGCCCGCCCTTGTGGATGTTTACGCAGGCCGCCCAGTCGATCCCCCCGCCGGCTTTCACATACAGGGAGGGGTTGAAGATGATATAGTATAGCCTGGCCCCAAGGATGCCACCGGGGAGGGCAAACAGGAGCACATCCAAAAAGTCGTTGCCCCGGATGCCCAGGCGGGGCCCTGTCCTCATACAAAAGAACACTGCCAGCACAGCCCCTAGGGCGATGATGACCCCATACCAGTAAATCTGAAAGCTGCCCAGGGAGAGGGCCACCCGGTCTAAGTGGAAGGTTAGTCCCAGGCCGGGGAACGCAACGGTATTCACGCCTTCCCCTCCCCTGGCCGGATCACCGTCAGAGCTGTCTGCTCCGGGCGGATCCAGTCCCGGAGGAAGCTCTCCGCGTCCCGGCGCTCTAGGGAAGCAAAGATGTCAGGGAAGGTCCAGGGGTCCTGTCCAGAGAAATAGCCCCGGGCCTGCTCCACACAGAGGTTTTCCAAGGAGTTCAGGCTGCGCACATAGCTGCCATAGGCGGACTTCTTTAAGCGCTGGAAGAGGGCTTCGTCCAGCCCTTCCCGCCCGATCCGCGCACCCTCTTCCAGGATGGCATCCCGCACTGCCTCCGGGTCCTTGCTCTCCCCCCCGGCCACCAGGAAAGCACAGCCGGGATAGTCCATATATCCACAGTAAAAGCCGCTGTTGATGAGCCCCTGGGCATAGAGCTTGGCGTAAAGAGGGCTGGAAGCGCCCACCAAGGCCTCCAAGGCCAGCTCTCCCAAAATCTTTTGGTGTAGCTGTTCCGCGCCGTCCCCTGCGGCCTTCCCCTTTATCCCCAGCTGCATCAGGGGCGCGGAGACCGCCATGGTTTTGCCGGTCTCCCGGAGGCAAACCGCCTCCGGCTCATCCGCCCCGCAATCTCTCGGGATGGGCTCCTTTTTCTCCTGGGGCAAAATCTCACGGGCCATGGCACAGACCCGCTCCGGGTCCACATTTCCCGCCACGCACAGGGTCATGTTGGCGGGGGTATAGAACGCCTCATGGCAGTCATACAGGGTTTGGGCGGTGATATCCGCGATGGACTCCACCGTCCCGGCCACAGAGTTGCGCACAGGATGGTTTTTATACAGGGCTTCCAACAGCAGATGGAACACCTGCCAGTCTGGATTGTCCTCAATCATGCGGATTTCCTGCCCGATGATGCCCTGCTCTTTCTCCACGCTCTCCTGGGTGAAATAGGGCACGGAGACAAAGGAGAGCAGGGTGCGTAGGTTCTCCCAAAAGTGGTCGGTACAAGAGAAGTGGTAGCCAGTGATGGCGGTGCTGGTGAAAGCATTGGGGGAGGCCCCGGTGGCGGAGAGGGTTTGCAGGGCATTCCCCTCCGGGGTGTCGAACATCTTATGTTCCAGGTAGTGGGCAATACCCATGGGGGTATCCAACCACTTGCCATTGAGCTGGAAGCGGGTATCCATCCCCCCGTAGCGGGTGGCAAAGAACGCGTAGCACTGTCCAAAATCCGGCTTGGGAAAGACGAATACCCGCAGGCCGTTTTCCAAAGCCTCCTCGTAAAGGGTCTCCCCTATGGTCTGATACTCAATCTTACGCATCCGTCAGTCCTCCTCTCCCCGCAGGGTGTATATGCTGTCCAGTTGAATGCTTTGTGCGCTGGCCACCACCTGTTGGAGGGTAACGGCCTCCGCCGCCTGGGCCAATTCCTCTGGCGTGTAGGTGGTGCCGGTGACAAAGCGGTTGAGCCAGTACTCTTCCAGCTTGCCCTGGGAATCCAGCGTGGTACGCAGGCTGCCCGCCACCGTGCGCCGGGCGGACTCCAATTCCTCCTGGGTGATCTCCCCCTGGCGGCAGGCCTCCAACTGGGCCAAAATTTCCTCCTCCGCTTTTTGAAAGTCCTCAAACTTTACACCGGAGTACACCGTCATGATGCCCTTACTCAAACCCAAGGACGCTGAGGCGAAGTAGCACAGGGACAGCCGTTCCCGCACATTCAGGAAGAGCTTTGCATTCGTGCTGCCGCCATAGAGGGCGTGGAGGACCATCACCGGGGCGGTGGCCTCCAACTCCCGCACACTGCCCCCCAGGCGGAAGCCCAAAATCAGCTTGCCCTGGGTAACGTCCAAGCGGTCAGAGAAGCGGCGCAGATCGCCCTGGGGCTTCGCCAGGGCCAGGGTCTGGGGCATGGGCTGCCGGGGCGTTTGGGGCAGCTCTGCGAACGCAGCCCGGAACGCCTGCTCCACCCGCTCCGGTTCAGCGCTGCCGCAATAGTACAAGTACATGGGCGCCGTCTCCAACAACGTCCGGTAGCGCTGGTACAGGGCTTCCCCGGTGATGGTCTGGGCGCTCTCCTCACTGCCGTAACGGTTCACCCCATAGGCCTCCCCCTGGCACATCTGGCTGCGCAGGCGGGAGAGGGCGTATTGCAATTTGTCGTTGATCTCCCCACGGATTTTATCAATGAGATTTGCCTTCTCACTGTCCACATACTCCGGCAGGAACGCGTCCCCCTCCCCGGCGGGATGGAGGACCATCTCCCCCAGCATGGAGGCGGCCTCCTCCAAAATGCTGGACTGGCCGGGGACGAATGCGTCGTCCAACACACTGGCCCAGAAGCCAAGGCACTGGACCTCCCCCTTTTTCCGGACAATGGGCTCCAAGCTCATACCATAGAGCTCGTCCAGCCCGGCGGAAATGGCCTCTAGGTCTGGGTACTGTCGGGTGCCCCGGCGCAGGACTTTGGGCAAGAGAGCATTGAGCGCGGCGGTCTCCTCCCGCAAGGGCTCCAGGAACGTGACCGCCAGCATGGAGGTCTTAAACTTACTGGTGCGCAACAGGCGCAGGGTGACACCAGGGGCCAAGGTGCGTTCTATCATAGGAAAGGTCCTCCTTTGGGTCATGCCAATATCGTGGCTCTTATTCTACCATATTTTAGAGGAAAAAGTAAAGCTGCAAAAAACATCGGCGGGGTACGGCGTCTCTACGGCAATCCTATCCAAAAAAGACGGTTTTGATACAATTTCCTCTTGACAAACGGAGCCATTTAGGGTAGGATAGCTACTGTTGTAAAGGAGAACAGCTTTACACGCCACACACAGGGAGGCACGCCCATGAAAAGTCAAGCCTATCGCATGGCCATGCTCTATGATTTCTACGGCGACCTGCTCACCCAGCGGCAAAAAGAGTTCTTCGACCTATACTACAATGACGACCTCTCCCTGGCGGAGATCGCGGAAAATTACGATATCACCCGCCAGGGTGTGCGGGATATCATCGTCCGGGCAGAGCGCACCTTGGAGGACATCGAGGAAAAGACCGGCCTCATCCAGCGCCATCAACACACCCGGAGCTGTACCGCTGCTCTCCACGAACTGTGCGACCAGCTCCAAGCCCTGAACCGGGCAAAGCTGGAGAGCAACAAGGAAGTGCAAGTGCTGTGTATGCAGCTGCGGAAAGCCATTGAAGCGCTGGAAAAGGATTGACTATGGCATTTGAAGGTTTAACGGAAAAGCTCTCCTCCGCATTCAAAAAGCTGCGGGGCAAAGGCCGCCTGTCTGAGGCCGACGTCAAGGAGGCCATGCGGGAAATCCGCTTGGCCCTGCTGGAGGCCGACGTCAGCTACAAGGTCGTCAAGGATTTCATCAAAAGCGTCACCGAAAAGGCTGTGGGCAGCGAGGTGTTGGAAAGCCTCACCCCCGCCCAGGCCATCGTAAAAATCGTCAACCAGGAGCTAACCGAACTCATGGGCGGGGGCAGCGCTAAAATCAACATCGCCTCCCAGCCCCCTACCGTTGTGATGATGGTGGGACTTCAGGGCGCCGGTAAGACCACCAACGCCGCCAAGCTAGCCGCCCTGATGCGCAAGCAAAACAGCAAGCGCCCCCTGCTGGTGGCCTGTGATATCTACCGTCCCGCTGCCATCCAGCAGTTGGAGGTGGTGGGCAAGCAGTTGGATCTGCCGGTGTTCCAGATGGGCCAGGAGAATCCTGTAACCATAGCCAAGGAGGCCATTGCCCACGCAAAAAAACACGGCAACGACATGGTGTTCCTGGATACCGCCGGCCGGCTCCACATCGACGAGGAGCTGATGGCGGAGCTGCAAAGCATCAAGGAGGAGGTCTCCCCCAGCGAGATTTTGCTGGTGGTAGACGCCATGATCGGCCAGGACGCGGTGAATGCCGCCAAAGCCTTTGACGACGCCCTGGAAATCGACGGCGTGGTCCTCACCAAGCTGGACGGCGACGCCCGGGGCGGGGCGGCCCTCTCCATCAAAGCCGTCACCGGCAAGCCCATCAAGTTTGTGGGCACCGGGGAAAAGCTGGACAACATTGAGGTTTTCCATCCCGACCGCATGGCCTCCCGGATTTTGGGCATGGGCGACGTGCTCTCCCTAATTGAAAAGGCAGAGCAGCAGTTCGACATGGAAAAGGCCCAGGAACTGGCGGAAAAGCTGAAGAAGAACCGTTTCACCCTTCAGGATTATTACGACCAGATTGCCCAGGTCCAGGGGATGGGCTCGGTGGATGAGCTCTTGGGCATGATGCCGGGGATGAACGCCAAGGCTCTGGAAGGCGTGACCGTGGATGAAAAGATTTTGGCCCACACCCAGGCGATCATCCTCTCCATGACCCCCCAGGAGCGGGAGAACCCCTCCCTGCTCAACAGCAGCCGGAAGAAGCGCATTGCTGCTGGCTGTGGGCTTCAGGTGGTGGACGTGAACCGTCTGCTCAAGGAGTTCAATATGATGCAACAGCTCACCAAACAGATGGGCAAGCTGTCCGGCAAGCGCCGGAAGGGTAAGTTCGGGAAATTCCCCGGCGGTATGCCCTTTCACATGTAACGATTGGTTCCCGTGTCCACACGGTTCCATAGAAAGAATGAACACTTTTGGAGGTGAAGGAACATGGTTAAGATTAGACTTCGCAGAATGGGTTCCAAGAAGAATCCCTTCTATCGCATCGTGGTTGCCGACTCCCGTTATCCCCGCAACGGCCGCTTCATCGAAGAGATCGGCACATACGATCCCCTGCAGGAGCCCGCTGCCATCAAGGTGGACGCCGAGCGTGCTCAGGCATGGATCAAGACCGGCGCTCAGCCCACTGAGACTGTCAAGGCTCTGCTGAAAAAAGCCAACGCCATCTGATTTGGAGGGCACATGAAGGACTTGCTCACTTATATCGCCCAAAATCTGGTGGAACATCCCCAGGCCGTGGACGTACAGGAGACGGAAGCGGACGGTAACGTTGTCCTTGAGCTCCGGGTCGATCCCAATGATATGGGAAAGGTCATCGGCCGTCAGGGCCGCATTGCGAAGGAAATCCGCACATTGATGCGCTCTGTCGCCCAGCGTCAGGGCAAGAAGGTTTCCGTCGAAATCGTAGATTGAGATTGCTGTATGCCAACTTGGATGGCTACAGGCTGTGAAAAATGGCGGCGCGGTAGCACTGCCATTTTTTCTGTCCAAAGGAGGGGTTTCTTTGAAGCATCGCTATCTGGAAGCGGGAAAAATCGTCAACACCCATGGCATCGCCGGGGAGGTCAAAATTCTCCCCTGGGCCGATGAGCCGACCTTTCTGCTGCCCTTTGAAACGCTGTATATCGACCAGCAGCCGGTGAAGCTGCGCTCTGCCCGGGTCCACAAGAACTGCGTCCTGGCGAAGTTTGAGGGGGTGGACGACGTCAACGCCGCTATGCGGCTCCGGGACAAGGTGGTCTACATCGACCGGGAGGATGTGGAGCTGGAAGAAGGGGCTTTCTTTCTGGCAGACCTCATGGGGCTAGAGGTCCGGGACGCCGCCAGCGGCGAAGTCCTGGGACACATCCACGACGTGCTCACTCCCCCGGCCAGCAACGTCTACGTGGTCAAGGGCGGGGCCCAGGAGCACATGATCCCCGCTGTGCCGGAATTCATCCAAGAGACCAACGTGGACGAGGGCTATGTCCTGGTCCGCCTCATCGAAGGGATGTGACAACATGGACTTTTGCTATCACATCCATATCATGACCCTCTTCCCTGACGTGGTGGGGGACATGCTCTGTGAATCCATCCTGGGACGGGCCCAGGAACGGAATATCATCCGCATTGACTGCCACCAGATCCGGGATTACACCCGCAACAAGCAGCGGCAGGTGGACGACTATCCCTACGGCGGCGGCCACGGTGCCGTGATGCAAGCCGACCCCCTGTACCACTGCTGGAAGCACATCTGTGACGAGGCCGGGGGGCCCATCCACACCATCTACCTCTCCCCTGCCGGGACGGTGTTCAAACAGGCGGATGCCAAACGCCTACAACAGGAGTACAACAGCCTGATCCTGGTCTGCGGCCACTACGAGGGGATTGACCAGCGCTTTATTGACGAGTGCGTGGACGAGGAAATCTCCTTGGGAGATTTTGTGCTCACCGGCGGGGAGATTCCCGCTATGGCCCTGGCGGACGCTGTGTGCCGTCTGGTTCCCGGTGTCCTCTCAGACCCCGAGTGCTTCACCGATGAGAGCCATTGGGACGGGCTTTTGGAATACCCCCAATACTCCCGTCCAGAGGTCTGGCATGCGCGGACAGTCCCCCCTATCCTCCTCTCTGGGCACCACGCCAACGTGGCCAAGTGGCGGCGGAAGCAGGCCATCCTGCGCACACGGGAGCGGCGGCCGGATATGTACGCCGCCCTGGACCTCAGCTCCAAGGCAGATCAGAAGCTACTGAAAGAGTTAGAGGCGGAGGAAAAGGATCGCTAAATGGCAGCAGGCGGTTTTGTCTGCTGCCATTTTTCCTGGCGCAACCTGTAGTTTACATTTGGAACGCGAAATATGCTGGCCATTTTGCTCTGGGGGCGGTATTATGGATGGGAACCAAGGGTTCAGAATGGAGGTCTGGTCATGACATTTGGTGAAAAGCTATCCAAAGCACGGAAAGAAAACAACTATACCCAGGAGCAGCTTGCAGATATACTCGGTGTCTCCCGGCAGTCCATCAGCAAGTGGGAGAGCGATGTGACTTATCCAGAAACAGACAAGCTAATCCGCCTCAGCGAACTGTTCCACTGCTCCCTGGACTACCTACTCAAGGACGGGGAACCCCAAGGGGACAGTCCTGGGACAGCTCTCTACGCCCCCTCCCCTGCCCCGATCATCAGGACCAGGGAATGGAAGGAGATGAAAAGCAAGAACACCCTGTGGGGCCTGCCCCTCTGGGCCATCGGGCAAAACGTCACCGCTGTGGTAGCCATTGGGATGCGGGCCCGTGGGGTCATTGCCATCGGGATGTGTGCCGCAGGCCTGCTCTCCTTTGGCATGCTCTCCCTGGGTATTTTGTCCTTTGGCTTGCTCTCCCTAGGCCTTTTGTCTGTGGGTTGTTTTTCTATCGGCATCCTGGCAGTGGGGGCCCTCAGCCTGGGCTTCTTTGCCTTGGGCTCTGTGGCCGCCGGCGGGCTCTGCGCTGGGGCCGTTGCTCTGGGAAAGTACGCCGCCACCGGGGACTATGCCTACGGCATGGTGGCCATCGGCAAGAGCCAGGCCGCTGGCAGCCTATACCAGAGTCTTGGACATCTGAGCAGCACAGACCATGCCACGGTCACGGCCCTGCTGGATGCCAACGTCCCCGCCGCCCTCTCCTGGGCCAAGGCGCTGTTCCAACTCTTTCTCTAACATACACAAGGCCCCGGCAGAGGAAGTTCCTCCGCCGGGGCCTGTTATATTTACTTATTGACCACGTAATTCTGATCGGTAAGCTCGTTATACTTGCCGCGCTTGACATAGGTGGTATGGAGATACTCATGGGAGGCATGGCCACCGGGAGCGCCCCACTCCTCATAGAATTCCATCAGAGAGGGGTTCTCATGGGACTTACGCAGCTTCTTACGCTCGTCCTCGCCATAGATCGCATCGGACCGCTTCTGACGGACGATGTCGATGTTCTCTCTGGGCCGGGGCTGGCCGCCCCCGGTGATGCAGCCGCCGGGGCAGCCCATAACCTCGATGAAGTGATAGGGGGAGGTGCCGTCGGCCACCTGGTTCATCAGCTTCCGGGCTCCGGCGAAGCCGCTGGTGACAGCGATCTTGACCTCCATGCCCTCTGCCGCCTTCCACTCCGGCTTCACGTCCTCCAGGACAATGGTAGCCTCGCGGACCTGCTCCAAGCCCACAATGGGGGAAACGTGGAGGTTGGGGAAGGGCAGCTCACGACCGGTGATGATCTCATACACGGTACGCAGAGCGGCTTCCATCACGCCACCGGTCACGCCGAAGATATCTGCCGCGCCGCTGGAGAGGCCCAGGGGTGCGTCGAACTCCTCGTCAGGCAGGGAGAGGAAGTCAATGCCCATGATCTTGATCAGGTCTGCCAGCTCACGGGTGGTGAGCACCGCGTCAACGTTGGGCACACCGTCGTTACACATCTCTGGACGGGCACATTCCGTCTTTTTGGCGGTGCAGGGCATGATGGAGACCACATAGATATCCTCCGGCTTTTTCCCGATCTTCTTGGCATAGTAGCTCTTGGCCACCGCACCGAACATCTCATGGGGGGACTTGCAGGTGGAAAGGTGATCCAGCTCATCGGGGAAATAGTGCTCAATAAACTGAACCCAGCCAGGAGAGCAGGAGGTCATCATGGGCAGCACCGCACTGCCGCCGCTGACCACAGATTGGAGACGGGAAAGGAACTCTGTCCCCTCCTCCATGATGGTCAGGTCGGCACCCCAGTTGGTGTCGAACACATCGTCAAAGCCCAGGCTGCGCAGGGCAGCGGCCAGCTTGCCGGTCTCACAGGTACCGGCGGGGAGGCCGAAGCACTCGCCAATACCCACGCGGACGGCGGGAGCGGGTTGGACAATAACATGCTTGTTGGGGTCCCGGAGGGCTTCCAGGACTCTGTCCCTGTGGCTGGTCTCCTTCAGGGCGCCCACAGGACATACCACCACGCACTGGCCGCAGAAAGCGCAGGAGGTGTTGCCCAGAGGCAGGCCGAAGGCCGGGGTAATCACAGTCTGGAAGCCGCGGTTCTCCGCCGTCAAGATAGCGGTGGTCTGGATGTTCTTACACGCGCTCACGCAGCGGCGGCACAGGATGCACTTGTTGGGGTCTCTGGTGATGGACTCGCTGATATCGATGGGACGCAGCACCCGCTCCCCCTCGTAGGGGGAGTCCTCCACGCCCAGCTCCCGGCCCAGGGCCTGGAACTCGCAGTCCTGGTTCCGCACGCAGGTGAGGCACTTCTTATCATGGTTGGAGAGGAGCAGCTCGTACATCGCCCGGCGGCCCTCCTGGGCACGCTTGCTGTTGGTCTCGATGACCATACCGTCTCTGGCCTCAACCATGCAGGAGGCTTGCAGGTTCTTTGCCGGGGGGCTCAACTGCTCCACCACACAGATGCGGCAGGCGCCGTACTTGTGGACCCCTTCCAGGTAGCACAGCTTCGGGATGTGGATGCCGTTGCGCTCTGCGGCCTGCAAAATGGTGCTGCCTGCCGGCGCAACACATTCCTTCCCGTTGATCGTTAGTTTGATATCTGCCATAGTTCTTACCTCCTGTCACAGCGCAGGCAACGGCTGGCCTCAGCACGGGCATCCAGCTCGTGCATGCCAAGGTTCCGTTCCCAGAAGTTCGCTTTGGCCTGCTCCGCATCCATACGGCGGGTGAGGAAGCGGTCATGGGGGATGATGTCGCCCTCGATGTGGTAATCGGTGATCTCCTGCTCGAAGCCCTTGGCCAGTTCGCCGGTGCCGCCCAGGTACTTGTCGATACCGGCAGCCGCCACTTTGGCCTCATACACAGCATGGACGATATCCTTGGGTCCGCGGTGGGCGTCGCCGCCCACGAACACGCCGGGGACAGATGTAGCCTGGCTGTACTGGTCTGCGATGATACGGTCGCCGTCCAGGTTGACGGTGCCGCGAATGAACTTGGTATCCGGGGTCTGGGAAATGGCGGGGATGGCAATGTCGAACTCCTCCACATAGCTCTCACCACTGGGGGATGCCTTCCGGCGCCCGGAGCTGTCGAACTGGCCCAGCTTCTGCTTCATGATGCAGATGCTCGTGAGCTGGCCATTGGTCCCGATGAACTCGATGGGGTTGGCCAGGGTACGGATGGTGACACCTTCTTCGATAGCGTCGGCGATCTCCACCTTATCTGCGGGCATATCCTCCTCGGCACGGCGGTAGAGGATAACCACTTCCTTGGCGCCCAGACGCACAGCGGTACGGGCAGAGTCGATGGCGGTGTTGCCGCCGCCGATGACGGCCACCTTCTTGCCGGTGAAGTCCAGGTCCCGCTTCATGATGACCCGCTTCAGGAAGTCCAGGCCATTGACGATGCCGTTCAAGCGCTCTCCGGGGATGCCCAAGCTCAAGGTCTTTTGGGCACCGATGGCAATAAAGATGGCGTCGTAATTCTTCTGCAGGGACTTGAAGGAGAGGTCCACGCCGATCTTGGTGTTCATAATCATATTCACACCAGTGCGCTGGATGTTGCTGATCTCCCGCTCAATGATATCCAGGGGCAGACGGTAGTCGGGGATACCGATGGTCATGATACCGCCCAAGCGGTCCTCGGCCTCGTACACGTCCACCTGATAGCCCAGACGGGCCAGGTAATAGGCGCAGGTCAGGCCGGCAGGGCCGGAACCCACGATGGCCACCTTCTTGTCCAGCTTGGCCACAGGCTTTAGGTCCTCGTCGGAGGGGAAGCCGTGGGCGTAAGCCCAGTCAGTGGCGAAACGCTTCAGCTCACAGATGTTCATGGCCTCGTCCACGGTGCCGCGGCGGCAGCGCTCCTCGCAGGGGTGGGTGCAGACACGGCCGCAAATGCCAGAGAAGGGGTTATCCCGCAGCATAACCCGGGCAGCACCCATGTAATCGCCGGTGGCAATCAAGCTCATGTAACCGGGGATATTGATGCCGGCGGGACAGGTGTTCTCGCAGGGGCTGGACACCAAGTCGCTACAGACACCGGCCACGCAGTACTTCTCCACGATGTGCTCCACGTACTCTGCGCGGAAGTACTTCAGGGTGGAGAGCACGGGGTTGGGGGCCGTCTGGCCCAGGCCGCACATAGCGGTGTCCTGGATGATCTTGCCCAGGTGCTCCAAGGTCTCAATGTCTCTGGGCTGGCCTTCCCCAGCTACGATGCGGTTGAGGATTTCCAGCATCCGCTTGGTGCCCACCCGGCAGGCAGTACATTTGCCGCAGGATTCCTCCTGGATGAAGTCCAGGTAGAAGCGGGCGGTATCCACCATGCAGGTGTCCTCGTCCATGACGATCAAGCCGCCGGAACCCACAATGGAGCCCAGGGCTGCCAGGGATTCATAATCCAGGGGCGTGTTGATATTTTCCGCGGTGATACAGCCGCCGGAAGGGCCGCCGGTCTGGGCGGATTTGAACTTTTTCCCGTTGGGGATGCCGCCGCCGATGGAATAAATTACCTCGGACAGAGGCGTGCCCATGGGCACCTC
Organism: Evtepia sp.; assembly: GCF_056797215.1. Classification (NCBI taxonomy): domain Bacteria; kingdom Bacillati; phylum Bacillota; class Clostridia; order Eubacteriales; genus Evtepia; species Evtepia sp. The sequence continues at coordinate 30,950 of NZ_JBQILM010000002.1, read as the reverse complement.
CACCAGGCCGGTGTTGACGATGTTGCCGGAGAGGGCGAACACCTTGGTGCCGGGGCTCTTCTCTGTGCCGAACTGGCGGAACCAGTCGGCCCCATTGAGCATGATGGCGGGAACGGTGGCCAAGGTCTCCACGTTGTTGATGATGGTGGGCTTGCCAAAGAGGCCGCTCTGGAAGGGGAAGGGCGGCTTCTGCCGGGGCTCCCCGCGCTGGCCTTCCACGGAGGCCATCAAGGCCGTCTCCTCGCCGCAGACGAAGGCGCCTGCGCCGATGCGGATTTCAATGTCAAAGTTAAAGCCGGAGCCCATGATATCCTCGCCCAGCAGGCCCTCTTCCCGGGCCATTTCCAGGGCTGCTTTCAAACGCTCCACGGCAATGGGATACTCTGCACGGATGTACACAACGCCATGCTGGGCGCCGATGGCGTAACCGCCAATGAGCATACCCTCAATGACGCTGTGGGGATCGCCCTCAAAGACGGAGCGGTCCATAAATGCGCCGGGGTCGCCCTCGTCGGCGTTACAAATGATGTACTTCTCCTCGCCAGCCTCACGGGCAGCTGCCTCCCACTTCACGCCGGTGGGGAAGCCAGCGCCGCCGCGGCCACGCAGGCAGGAGCGCTTCATTTCGTTGACCACCTGGGCCCGGTCGCCCTTTTCCAGAATCCGGGCCAAGGCCAGATAGCCGTCCTTGGCCACGTAGCTGTTGATGCAGTTGACGTCGATGAGGCCGCAGTTGCGCAGGGCAATCCGGACTTGATCTCGGAAGAAGGCCACCTCATGGATGTTGGACACCCGCTTGCGCTGGATGCTGTCATAGAAGGTGTAATCCAGCACCGGTTCGCCGCCGATGAAGTGCTTCTGCACCACGTCCTTCACCCGTTCAGGGGTCATTTCAGTATAATAGGTCTCATCCGGCAGGATGTACACCACAGGACCCACGGCACAGGTACCCATGCAGCCGCGCTCGATCACGGCCACCTGGTCGGTCAAGCCAGCCTTTTCCAGTTCCTCCACCATAGCGTCGCGGACATCCTTACAGCCGGAGGACATGCAGCCTGTACCATAGCAGATCATGCACAGGTGGCTGTACTGGCCCATTTTTTCCTCGTATTCCTTTTTCATGGTTTCCAGGTCAGCGATACTTCTAATCATGCTCCAGCACCTCCTTCCAATGCTTCCTCAACCGGCTCGGCATACAGGGACAGGATGCCCCTGAGCTTGGCAGGCGTCACCTGCTTGTAGACATCGTCGTCCACCATCATGGCGGGGGCCAGGCCGCAAGCGCCAATACAGCGGGCGATCTCAAAGGTAAACTGGCCATCTTCTGTGGTGCCGCCCACATCCACGTCCAGCTCCCGCCGGATGGCATCCACCACCTTCTTGCCGCCGCGGACGTAACAAGCAGTCCCCTGGCACATCCGGATGGTATGCTTGCCCCGCTTCTGGGTGGAGAAGAATGAGTAGAAGCTCACAACTCCGCTGACCTCAGACAGGGGCAGATCCATACCGTCTGCGATGAACTCCTGCAGCTCCATGGGGAGATAGCCAAAGATCTCCTGGGCTGCGTGGAGCACCATGATCAGAGACCCTTCCTTTTCCCTGTACTGCTCGATGACATTGGCCACGGCGTCGTACAGAGCCTTTTCGTCTGCACCGCAAGTACGGCAGACGGCATCTGGTCTTTCGTTCATAGTTTTCCTCCTTTTTCCCACAGGCAATGGATGTACGCCTGCAGAAGTAGTCTTCAGAGCCTACTGCGGCTCAAAACACAATCGCGTCGGTCAATTCACGGAAAGCGCAACGCCTCCGTCACCCATAAAAGCATGGGGCCTCCGCCAAACTCATGGGCAAAGACGGCGGACTCTATTCAAATTTGTAAATGGCCCCATCGTACTGTATTCTATTATAGGTTCCCTTTATGTCTTTGTCAATTATAAATATGACCAGAATGCCATTTTCTCGGAAAAGAAAATCATTGGATTACTATATATTCAGTAGAAATCGGAAACTATTCCACGAAATACTTTCTTTTTGGGGGAGCCGATGCAAACCGGGAGCCACCAACTTGCAAATTGGAAACTCCCGGTTTGGGCAAGGAAAGGAATATATGAAATCGAAAATAGAAAATAAATTGGGTCGTAACCCCGGTTTCCCCCACCCCTCTCCCCGTTCAGCAGGCAAAGGGCTGGGCACTGATTGCATCTGCAGCCCGGGAAAGGGTGGAGGCAAAGGCCTCCAGGTCAAAGCCGGGCACTGTGCCGAAGAGATGCTGCAAGCGGGCGTGGAGCGCGATTTGCACCCGTTCCGCCAAAGCTTTCCCCCGGTCCTCCAGATGGATAATCCAGGAGCGCCGGTCATTCATGTCCAGCTCTGTGGTGAGGAAGCCCTTCCTGCGCAGGGATTCCACCATCCGGCAGATGGACGAAATCGACAGGTGCAGCTTAGTCCCCTGTAACTGCTTCTGAGTTCGGGCGTCTGGATGCATGGCCAAGTGGACCAAAACCAGCATCTCATTCTCTGAGAGCTGCTGTTCCTGCCCAATGGCCGAGAGCACCATGCGATATTGCTCGGTTAGGGTGAAACAGGCATTGACCAGCGTAATCGAACCATCCTCCGCACTCAGCCAAGAACCACTGGAATACATAGGAACCACCTCCTCATGGAATGAACAAAGCCCCAACAGAGCAGGGCCACTTGTTTTCTATGTTAGAATCATACCATAGACAAGCCAGTTTTGCAAGATGCAAAATATTCAATTTCATTATTTCAAGAAATCCTGCCTTTTTATCAAGAAACTCCTTCGATTTGAATCAAATCCTTCATATTTGCAGCAACTCAAGCTTCCTTTCGCGTATACAGCAAAAAAAGTGGTTCCCCCTGCCAGGAAACATCTGGTGGGGAAACCACTTTTCATTCATATTTTGTTTAGGTGCCCAAATAAGCTGCTTTCACGGATTCATTCACCAACAGCTCCTTGCCGGGGCCAGAGAGGGTAATACGGCCCGTCTCCATAACATACCCCATGTGGGCTGTTTTCAAGGCCATGTTGGCGTTCTGCTCAATGAGCAGGATGGTGACCCCCTTCTTGTTGACCTCCTCAATGATGCGGAAAATCTCCCGCACAATCAGAGGGGCCAAGCCCAGGGAGGGCTCGTCCATCATCATCACCTTGGGGCGGCTCATAAGGGCCCGGCCTACGGCCAGCATCTGCTGTTCACCGCCGGAGAGGGTACCGCCCTCCTGCCATTCCCGTTCCCGGAGGCGGGGGAAGAGGTTATAGACCCACTCCAAATCCTCCCTCAGATCATCCTTCCGCAGGTAAGCTCCCACGCGAAGATTTTCCTTCACCGTCAGATCTGGGAAAATCCGGCGGCCCTCCGGCACCAGGGTGATGCCCCGGGAGACGATTTCTGTAGGGTTCTTGCCAGTGATTTCCTCCCCCTTGAAAAGGATCTTCCCGCTCCTGGGTTTTACCAGGCCAGAAATAGCCCGGAGGGTAGAACTCTTGCCTGCGCCGTTGGCACCGATCAGCGTGACGATCTCCCCTTCCGGCACATCGAAGGAGATGCCCTTGACGGCCTCAATGCCGCCGTAATTTACTTGTAGGTTCTGAATGCTGAGAATCGGTTCACTCATCTTCTACCACCCCCAGATAGGCGTCAATCACGTGCTGGTTGGACTGGATTTCGCTGGGCAAGCCCTGGGCAATCAGGCTGCCGAAGTCCAGGACGTAAATACGGTCGGAAATGTTCATGACCAGGTCCATGTGGTGCTCGATCAGGAAAATGGTCAGCTTGTACTTCTCCCTAACCTGATGGATAAACTCCGCCAGCTCCAAGGTCTCCTGGGGGTTCATACCGGCGGCAGGCTCGTCCAGCAGCAGGAGCTTGGGGGATGTCCCCAGGGCCCGGGCAATCTCCAAGCGGCGTTGGAGGCCGTAGGGCAGGCTGGTCGCCAGGTCGTTCCGATACTGCCACAGGTCCTGTTCCCGGAGGAGGGCCTCCGTCTCCTCCCGCATCCGCAGCTCCTCCTTCCGGTTGGCCCGGAAGGTGGCGGAAAAGACATTTTGCTTGGCCCGCATATGCTTGGCGGTAATGACGTTGTCGTAGACCGTCATACTCTTCCACAGGCGGATATTCTGGAACGTCCGGGCGATGCCCAGCTTGGTGATGTGGTCGGGTGTGGGGGCCAGGGTGTGCTGGTGGAGATACAGTTCCCCATTCTCCCCCTTATAGGATTTCGCCATCTTCCCCCGGGGATGGTTGCAGACCATGGGCTTCCCCATAAAGGATACCCGGCCATTGGTGGGCTGATACACCCCGGTAATGACGTTAAAGGCTGTGGTCTTGCCTGCCCCGTTGGGGCCGATGAGGGCCACAATCTCCCCTTCATTGACTTCCAGGGAGAGGTTGTTGACAGCAACGACGCCGCCAAACTGCATGGTGGCATTCTCCACATGCAGGACATTTTGCCGTTCACTCATTGGGCATCCTCCTCCCCTGTTGTTGTTGCCTTTGCGGCAGCTTTTGCTTCCTTTTTGCTCCGTATCTTACGGATCATCCCGGAGAAGGACAGCTCCTTGTCTCCCATAATCCCTCGGGAGAAGAAGAGGACAATCACCATGATGACCACAGAGAGGACCACCTTCCGGAACCCGTCCCGGAAGAACGCCACGGGGATCTCGCCACCTACGAAGGGGATGGGGAGGGCCCCACTGTCCAAAAAGCGTAGCCACCACTCCGAGCAAGCAATATACAGGAACGCCGCAATACAGCTGCCGGAGATGGAGCCGATGCCGCCAATAACCACAATGAGCAAAATCTCATAGGTCATGGTAGAACGGAAGAAGTTGGCCTGAACGGTGGTTTGGAACATCGCCAGCAGGGCACCGCCCACACCGGCAAAGAAGCTGGAAATCACGAAGGACAGCATTTTGTGCTTGAAGAGGTTGATACCCATAGCCTCTGCCGCCACCTCATCGTCCCGAATGGACTTAAACGCCCGGCCATAGGAGGAGTTCACCAGCAGGACAATCACCAGAATCCCCAACATGGCAATGAGGAAGGGGAAGATGGTATCAAACTTGATTACAGTGCTGCCGAACTTCACGCGCATGTTTGCAAAGCTAGTGTATTTCCGCAGCAGGTTGGAGCCATTGGTGATGCTGCCCAGGCCGTTCCACATGAACAGGGCCCGGATAATCTCCGCAAAGCCCAAAGTGGCAATGGCCAGGTAGTCGCTCTTCAGACGCAGGACAGGGATCCCGATGAGGGCGGCAAACAGGGCCGCCACCACACCGCCGATGATCAGGCAGATGATGGCCCCTAGGAATGCGCCGCCGCTCTCTCCCAGCACATTCCCCAACACCTGGGGAATGGAAAACTGGATGGCGCCGCCGTCAAAGTACTGGTACACCGCCTCGTGCTGTTCCGCGGGGATGGCAAAAATAGCGTAGGCGTAGGCGCCGATGAGCATAAAGCCCGCCTGACCCAGAGAAAACAGCCCCGTGAACCCGTTGAGCAGGTTCATGGACACACACACCAAGGCATAGATGGCCCCCTTTTGCAGAACGGGGATCAGCATGGTGGTGGTGGAGTTCACAGGGAGCACATTGTCCAGCAGGTAAAGCAGCACATACAGGGCCGCGATGAGGACAACGGCAATGAGATTCCCAATTTTCTTTTCGGCTGGGACCGCCGCTTGTAATTTCTTTCCCATACTGTTCACCTCACACCTTGTCCGTGGCCTTCTCGCCAAAGATGCCCGTGGGCTTGGCCAGAAGGATCACGATCAGGAGAACGAAGGTGAAAGCATCGGAGAAAGCCGTCCACCCCATACCTTTGATGATGTTCTCACAGATACCGATAATGAACGCACCGATCACCGCACCGGGTACGGAGCCGATGCCGCCGAACACCGCCGCAACGAAAGCCTTCAGCCCCGGCATGGCGCCGGAGGTGGGGATCACAGAGGCGTAGTTGGAAAAGTAGAGCAGGGAGCCCACAGCGGCCAAGAAGCAGCCGATGACGAAGGTAAGGCTGATGACGTTGTTGATCTTGATACCCATGAGCTCACTGGTCTCGAAGTCCCGGGACACCGCCCGCATGGCCATACCCACCTTGGTATAGCGGATCAGCAGGACCAGGGCCACCACCAGCACGATGGTGAGGATGGGGGTGACCAGGGTGACCATCTTGGTAGAACCGGCACCCACTGCCACTTGCTTCGTCAGGATGGGGATCTCTGGATAGATCTGGGGCAGGCCGCCGGTGAAATACAGGGCGCAGTTCTGCAGCAGGTAGGACACACCGATAGCAGAGATCATGACCGACATACGGGGCGCAGAACGCAACGGTTTGTAGGCTACTTTTTCAATGATGACGCCCAGCAGCACCGTCACCACCACCACTAGGACAATGGAGACGTAGATGGGCAGGGATGCCGTGGCATAGACCATGACCAAACCAGCCACCATGAACACATCGCCGTGGGCGAAGTTGATCAGGCGGAGGATGCCATAGACCATGGTATAGCCAATGGCAATCAGCGCATACTGCCCGCCGACGGAAATGCCGGCCAGGAGGTATGGCAAATTGTTGGAAATAAATTCTGGCATACGCTTCTCCTTCTCTTTTCATCAGTCGGAAGTGGAAAGCATCCATCCGTTTCACGGGATGCTCTCGTGGAGTGCATGGATGCATTCCCTGCCGTGGTCAAAAAAGGTCGAACGTCTAGGTACCAATCGTGGCGGGAGCACAAGGTACCCCCGCCACGATGGAAAGACAATACAATGGCTTATGTGGCGCAAACGATCAGTCGGCGTTGGCCTCCTGAACCTTAGCCAGGTCCCAAACACCGGTCTCAGAGTTGTTCACCTTGATATAAGCCATGTGACGGTCCGCATCGCCCACTTCGTTGAAGACGATCTCACCGGAAATGCCGGTGTACTTGACGTTGGGCAGAGCAGCCATTACGTCAGCAGGATCCGTAGACTTGGCAGCCTTCAAGGCTTCCAGCGCGGTGAAATAGGCGTCGTAGCCCATGACGGACACAGCAGCGATCATGTCGTTGCCGCCGTTGTTGTTCTTGTTGGTGGCGTCAGAGTTGAGCCACTCTTTGAAGCCAGCCTCGAACTCAGCGTCGCCGCCCTCAGCGTAGAAGGTGGAGACATAGATCTTGATGTTCTTGCCCTGGGCCATGGCAACCACAGTGTTGCTGTCCCAAGTATCGCCAGCCAGGATGGGCTGGGTGATGCCCTGTGCGGCAGCCTGCTCAATGATCAGCTGTGCGTAGCTGATGGAGCAGGGGGCAAAGATTACGTCAGCGCCCTGGTTCTTGGCGTTGGTCAGGTAGGAGTTAAAGTCGGAGTTGCCTTCGGGGAAGGCGTCCACGATGCACTCCATGCCCAGGTTGCCCTCGGCCTCTTCCTTGAAGTAGTTGATCAGGCCCTGGTCATAGTCGTTGCCCAGCTGGCCCAGGCAGTAGACCTTCTTGGCATTCAGCTCATCCTTGGCAAAGTTGGCCAGGACGGGACCCTGGAAGGGCTCAATGAAGCAGATACGGAAATAGTGGTCGTTGCCCTGGGTAACCTGGGGGTTGGTGCAGGACACGCCAACAGCGGGCACGCCAGCGTTGGCAAAGGTGTCGGAAGCGGCGATGGAGACGCCGGAACCATAAGAGCCCAGGACGATGGAGGGCTTCTTTGCGATGAGGGTGTTGGCAGCGGACACGGCCTTGTCGTTGGAGGACTCGTTATCCACAACCTCAAGCTTGACATTGTAGGTTTTGCCGTCGATATCCACGGTGGGCTCGATGGAGTTGGCATACTGCATGCCAAGGACTTCCTGCTTGCCGCCTGCGCCGTTGTCGCCGGACATGGGCTCATACACGCCGATGACGATGGTGTCGCCGGATGCATTGGCGTCTGCGTCCGCGTCTGCGTCAGTGCCGGTGTTGCCGCAGGCACACAGGGCGAACGCCATGCAGCCGGCCAGCAGAAGTGCGAGAATCTTCTTCATGGTTTAACCTCCTTAAATCTGCCGAAGCTGTCCGCACGATACGGACATCTGTTTTCCTTCAGCTATGCCTAATAGTTTACTATAAGTTCAACAATTTTGCAACGCTTTTTCTAATTTTTGAAAGGTTTTTTCTAAAGCTCCTATGCAGTTTATCGTAAAAGCCGCCAAACTCTGGCGGCTTTTACAGGTGTTTTTATCCCTTCACTGCAACAGCTTCGATCTCCACCAAAGCCCCCTTCGGCAACTGGGCCACGGCAAAGCAGGAGCGGGCGGGGGTGTGCTCCCCAAAATACTGGGCATAGATCTCGTTGAACAGGGAGAAGTCCTCCATGGTCTTCAAGTAGCAGGTGGTCTTGACCACATGATGTAAGTCCAGGCCCGCCGCCTTCAGGACAGCGGTGAGGTTCTCCAAGGCCTGCACCGTCTGGGTGGCGGTGTTGTGGGCCAAGGCCCCGGTGTCCGGGATGATGCCCAGTTGGCCGGAGGTGAACACGAAGTCCCCTGCTGCCACGGCCTGGGCATAGGGCCCAATGGCCTCCGGTGCTTTGTCGGTGTGCAAAATTTCCATGATGGTCTGTATCCTTTCTCTAAAAAAATGATGGCTATTGTCAATGCAGGGCTTCCAGCCCAGCGGCAAGCTGCTCCGCCGCCCGCCGGATGGTCTCTTGAGGTGCGGCCAGGTTCAGGCGGATATGGGTGTCCCCCTTCTCCCCTTCCGGGTAAAACCAGTGGCCATAGTCTGGGGCAATGCGGCAGTCCTGCTCCATGAAGCCATGGAGCTGCCCCCGGTCCACCCGTTTCCCCAGGTCAATCCACATGAGATACGTCCCCTCCAATGGGGAGACCGTGATCTCTGGATAGGGGGCCAGGGCTTTCTTGATCTGTTGGTAGTTGGCAGAAACCTCCGCTAGGACAGCATCCAGCCAGGCGTCCCCACCTTGGAAGGCCGCGGCCACGGCGATATAATCCAGGGTACTGCCCTCCCCTGTCCCCAGGCCCTGTTCAAAACGGTCAAAGCGGGTGCGCTGCTCCGCCTCCGGAAGCACCAGAATGGCATTCTTCATCCCCGCCAGGTTGAAGCTCTTGCTGGCGGAAAATAGGGTGATGGGCTTCCCCTCCCCCTTCCAGAGGCTGGCAGCGGAGATATGGCGGTGCCCCGGCTGGATCAAGTCGTGGTGGATTTCGTCGGCAAAGACCTGGACGCCGTGGCGCTGGCAGCAATCCAGCATCCCCTCCAACTCTGCCTGGGTCCAAACCCGCCCTACAGGGTTGTGGGGAGAACAGAGGATAAACGCTTTCACATCCTCCGCTACGATTTTCCGTTCAAACTCCGCCAGGTCGATGGTATAAACCCCCGCTTCCTCCCGGAGGGGCGCATACACCCCCCGCCGCCCGGTGTCCCCGATGATGCGGTAAAAGGGCATATAAACGGGGGTCTGGATGAGCACCGCGTCCCCAGGCTCTGTCAGGGCCTGGATCAGGTGGAACAGCCCTGTCACCACACTGGGCGCGTTGCGGATCCATTCCCGTTGGAGCTGGGTCCCATGGCGGCGCTGTTCCCAGCCCAGGATGCTCTCATAGTAGCCGTCTGGGATCACATAGTAGCCAAAGGCCCCGTGGTCCACCGCCCGATGCAGGGCCTCCCGGACACAGGCAGGTACCTTAAAATCCATATCCGCCACCCAGAGCGGCAATAGGTCCTCCCGGTCAAAGAGACCAGTGAAGCCGTCCCATTTCTCACAGTCGGTGCCCCGGCGGTCCGGCAAGCCGATCTCTTCCCGCAGTTTCTCATCCATATCCTTGTCCACTCCTTTCCGCCCATTCTACCCCACCCGCCCCCCCGGTGGCAAGGGGCATTCCTCCTGGAAGCAAAACCTTGGACAGGCAGACAAAAGCCCCCCTGCGCTTCCCGCCCCTTTCCTCGATATTGACGAGAGAAATCTGCCGTTTCTCGCCCGGATTCCTCTTGCCTGCCACCAAGGCCCTATGCTACAATAGAATAAATACAGCAAATCAACCACTTTTACCAATGAAGGAGGGCTTAGCTATGAACTATACCTTCGGGCTCATCGGGTCCGGCAACATGGGCGGTGCCATTGCCCGCGCCGCCAGCCGTTCTGTCCAGGACGGCATCCTCTCCGACCATGACCAGGAGAAAGCCAAGGCCTTGGCCACCCAGTTGGGCTTCACCGCTGGGGACAGCCAGGAAGCGGCCAAGGAGAGCCGTTATCTCTTCCTGGGTGTGAAGCCGCACCTGATGTCCACTGTACTGGAAGGGATCGCCCCCACCCTAGCCCAGCGGGCGGAGCCCCCCATTCTGGTCTCCATGGCTGCGGGCCTCACCATCCCCCAGCTTCAGGCCATGGCCGGGAAAGCCTATCCCGTCATTCGCATTATGCCCAACACGCCGGTCTCTGTAGGCCAGGGGGTGATCCTCTACACCGCCAGCCCAGAGGCCACCCCGGCCATGGTAGAGGGCTTCCTCTCCATCCTCTCCCAGTCCGGCAAGGTCTACCCCATTGAGGAATCCCTCATGGACGTTGGGGCCGCCGTGTCCGGTTGTGGCCCGGCCTATGCCTATCTGGTGATGGACGCCCTGGCCGACGGCGGCGTAGCCTGCGGACTCCCCCGCCCCGATGCCATCCGCTATGCCGCTCAGACCCTTCTGGGGGCAGCCCAAATGGTGCTGGAAACCGGCAAGCATCCAGACCAGTTGAAAAACGAGGTGTGCAGCCCCGGCGGCAGCACCATCCAGGGGGTGCGCACACTGGAACAGCGGGGGGTCCGGGCCGCTATGATGGATGCCGTCATCGCCGCCTGCGAAAAGAACGCTGCCCTGGGCGGCTGAACCTGACATTATAAAATGGTAATGGTAAAGGCAACCGCAACAGGGGGAGGGAATCCCTGTCGCGGTTGCCTTTCGTCCTATATGCCCTCAGGCAAACCGCCCTTGGGCCTACGACTGTTTTCCAATTTCCACCAGAGACGCTTGGCCAGCACCCCGCATAAAACGCCCACGAGGATACCACCCACCACGTCCGTTGGGTAATGGACATAGAGATATAAACGAGAAAACGCAATCAGCGCCGCCAGCACCAGGGCCGCCCATCGCCCCTCCCATCGGTTCAGCAACAGCACTGTGGCCGCCGCGAAGGAGGCCGAGCTGTGCCCCGAGGGGAAGGACGGGTCCAGGGGCGCAGGGATGAGCAGTGCCACCGTCTCCTTCAACTCGAAGGGGCGGATCCGCCCCACAGCGTTTTTCAAAACCAGATTGCAAAGAAGCAAGCTGAGAAGCAATGCCAACAGGACCTGAACCCCCACGCCCCGATCCTTCCGATAAAAGGCCAGGAGCAGGATGCCCAAAAGGATCCAAACCTCTCCCCGATCCGTCAGCCGGGAGAGCCATGGCATGATATAATCCAAAGCTACCGTGTGGAGATGCTGGGCAATCCAATCCAGTACGCCCAGCTCTGCGGTGGAGAGCGCCATCACAGGCCAGCCCCCTTTCCTGCTTTTGTATCCTGTGTATTGTAACACAGCCGGCAGGCGAGGGCAAGTGGTTTTAGCCGGAGATATCCGGCAGGGACAGAACCGCCTCTATGGTCTGTTCCGCCATCTCTTCTGCCCAGGAGAAGTCCACATAAGGCCGGTAAAGGGCTTCCAGCCGGTCATGGAGCTCCTTCGCCTGGGCCAAGTGTTCCATGCCCTCTGCCAAAAGCCCCTCCGCCACCCGGTTGGACAGGCGCAGGAAGCTTTTTCCCTCTTGCCACAGAGTTTTCTCCACCAAGCTTTCCGTGTGGATGGTGCGGAACCCCTCCGCTTTCTCCATCCCGGTCACAAAGCCTAGGGCAAGGTCTGGGACCAGCAGGTGTTCCAGGCGGCTGGGCTGCTCTGGCGAGGGGCAGGCATACACATCATAACCGCTCTCCAAGAAGCGGGCTTCCAGATGGGCCAGGAAGATACCGGCCAGTCCGCAGTCGTCTTGGATCGTGTAGCCATGGTCGCAGAGGAGCTCCACCGTATCCGTGAGCAGCATCCTCCCCTGGCAGGTGACGCCGCTTAAAAACCGGCAGTGGCGGCGGCCCATTCTTCCACGGCTGCTTTTGAGCTCCCGGGCCAATATAGTTTCTCCGCGCTTCACCGTTTTGGTCAGCGTTTCCTCTGAGTGCATGGAATGGCAGCCCCGCCGGCGGCTCTCCTGGGCAGCACGAATGCAGCGGTAGGCAGCGGGATAACAGGCCTGGTAAGCCCGCACCGCCTCCACCACCTGATTCCGCAAGGGAAAGAGTTCCCCGATATCATATCCCCGCCCCAGGTCGATATAGTGCCCGGTGGCGCCAGGATAGGCAGGATCCATCACATGGGGTGAGGTCCCATCCACCATGGCCACTCCCTTGTCTGGAACAAAGATGCCATCCAGGGAGTCCGGGTCCCCGGAACAGCGGATGTACTCCACAGAATATCCTTCTGATTCCATTGTCTCTGCCACCCGTCCCATCAGAGTGGACTTGCCACAGCCTGCACCTCCCTTGATCACATAGAATGCCTGCACGGCTTCCTGGTCAATCCACCGGTCATACAGCGACGAAAAACCGTCTGCACTGTTGGCACCCAGGAAGAATTGGAGGCGGTGTCTCAACTCTATCATACGATCTCCTCCCAACATAAGATGGTTCTTTTTTATCGTATGTAGAAACCCCGCCATCGGTCACCGGCTCAGCTTCAAAGCCAATCCTCAACCACGTCGCGCAGTGTGCAGGGCGTGACGCCCCCCTGAAGGAGCATCTGTGCCAGCACTTGGATGCGTTCTGGAAAAATGGTAATGTCCGGCACCTCTTCACTCTCCCCGCTATCCTTGTCCGTGATGCGAATCCCATAACTCTCGCAGCACACCGGAGGGGGAACATCGCGAACCAAAATTTGGTAGAGGCAGGTCATCCGGCCTCCTGAAGAGGTACTTTGCTCTACTTGACCAATGGAAAATTCTCTCATAGGGCTTTCCTCCGATTTGTTGTGTCGTTGTCTATATTCAATTTGTAACTAATTTGTAGCTTTATTTTAACTGCAAACCGCCCATTTGAAAAGGATTTTTGTTTGACAGTTTTCAAGCCTTTTCTACAGTATTCGTAAAATTCCGTCAAAAAAGAACACAATTCCAAGGAGCTCCCTCTCATTTTGTCGAAATTTTCTCTCCATTTCCCGCCCTTATGTATGTTTTATCCCCATACTGAAAAAATTTTTCCCATTTTCCATATTTCGACTTGACAAACCCAGCTTCTCATGTTATTATAACTCCTGCATCTAGCCGGGGTACGCTGATACGGAGAGATGTCCGAGCGGTTTAAGGAGCCGGTCTTGAAAACCGGTGACCCGAAAGGGCCGTGGGTTCGAATCCCACTCTCTCCGCCAATTTCATATTCCACTGATTTGGAGCTTGGAGAAGTACCCAAGTGGCCGAAGGGGCTCCCCTGCTAAGGGAGTAGGGCGTGTTGAGCGTCGCGAGAGTTCAAATCTCTCCTTCTCCGCCAAACACCGCAACCTTGATTTGCAAGGTTGCGGTGTTTTTGTTTTGTCTCGAAAAAACAATGGATATCCACCTTCAGACGGTTACACTTTAACATAGAAAGCGCCCACCAACGGCAATGCGTTTGAACTGCTTCCAGGAAAGGCACTGCCCACACTCACTACAAAACGCCACAGCCTCCCGGCCTAATGTATGCCTACACTGGGGGCACACCGGTAAGCGCACCCGTCCAGACATTGCCGAATATTCCCTCACCTCTACAACTGGCATGGGGAGCCGATACTCTAACTCATCCGTCCCTATGCGCAGCAGGAGGTTGGGCGTTTTCTGGAACCCGTGGCAAATCTGCTCAAAGATCTTCAGGGTGGGATGTGTATTCCTATGGACAATATTCGCAAAGTGTTTGGAACTACATTTGCAGCGCTCAGATGCCCGCTCATAACTGAGGTCCTCAGCATCGCAGAGCCGGATCAAAGATATGGATAAATCGTCTAAAAACATCAAAAAACCACGCTTTCTGTCGTAAGATGCTCTTAGCGTATCTGAAATATTGTTTTCCATCAAGGAAGTATACTTACCTATTTTATAAGATTCTTTCTTTCGTTTTGTTATTGTCGCGTCTTTTCATGGCTCAGTACCAAAAACAGTCATTTCCCCCTCCATCGAAACGCTATCATTGGTCAAAAACCACCGTTCAGTCCAGAATACGCACATCTCATCACAACAAACTTGCCTCTTCCCCAAGACTTTGGTATTCTTATTTTTTAGTGTGGTGATATCTATGATTCAATTTGCTGTCTGCGACGACGATGCCTCTCTGTGTGCCGACCTCTCCGCTCGTCTCTCCAACTATATGGGGGATACCCATCCCCACCACATCACCTGCTTTGCCTCTGGCGAGGCCCTCCTGGCCAGCGCACAACCCTTTGACTTGATCTTTTTGGATATCCAAATGGCACAGCCCGACGGTATGGAGACCGCCCGATTACTGCGGCAGCGGGACAGCCACAGCCTACTGATCTTTGTGAGCATCCTAAAGGAGTATGTATTCGACGCGTTCGCTGTGGAGGCCTTTGATTACCTGGTCAAGCCCCTGGAACAGGACCGCTTTCTGCGCACCATGGACCGCGCCATGCAGGTCCTAGCCCAGCGCTCCCATCAACACCTTACCATTCAAAAAGGACATACTCTCCAACTCATTCCCCTGTCCCAAATCCTATATTGTGAAGTTCTGGGACGAAAAGTCCACATCCACCAGGAGGACGGCCAGGTTTTCCATTATTACGAAAAGCTGGAGGCCCTCCAACAGCAGTTGGCGGGGCACTTTTTCCGCTGCCACAGGAGCTATCTCGTGAACCTGGACCACGTGCGCGGGTGCAGTGGTGGGCAAGTCCGGCTCTCTGATGGCAGTGCCATCCCTGTTTCCAGGCTGCGGGAACAGGAGCTGATCCAGGCTCTGCTGCATCACATCAAAGAAAGGGCCTTCTGACATGGAGTATTTCAGCCTGTTCCTGGATGGTGCCTGCCTCACCGCCCAGAGTGCGCTACACCTCTTTTTCCTCTGCCGCCTCACCGAAAAACGGCAAACACCCTGGTACTTTGCCAGCTACCTGTTCCTCCTGTGCCTCTGCGCATGGTTCACCAGCAAGGCCCCCTTTCCCCAGGTGTTTGCCATCACTGGACAGCTGTTGCTGTTATCTTTCTTGAGCCGTTTTTGTCTCGGAAACCGGTGGACTGTGTCCTGGGGGGCCGCGCTCTTGGCAGTCTATATCACACAGCTCTCTTTTGGGATCATCAACTCTTTGGAAGCCCTGTTCTTCCCCCATCTGGTTGGAACCATGCTGCTATACCCCTTACTCCTCTTGGCTACCCTGGGGGCTTTTTTGCTGTGCGCCTGCTGCTATCGCGCAATCCTACTGTCCCTATCCCTGGCACAGGACAGGCAAACGCCATACATTGGGCTGCTGGTGTTCCCCTGCCTGTTTTTTCTCACCGCAGAGCTATACATCCTTCACACTGCGTACAGCACCTTACCCACCTCTTTGGAGAAGGTTGAAACCCATGGTGCACTGCTGTTCCTGCAAGCCCTGGGTCTAGGCGCACTGCTCTGTACAGTGTATGCCTACCGGCAAATCTGCCAAAGCTTTCAGGACCAAGCCACCCTGGCCTCCCTCACCCAAGCAGCCCAAGCCCAGAAGCGCTATGTGGCAGAAGCACAGCTGCGGTACAACACAACCCGGGCTTTCCGCCACGATATCAACAACCACCTTTCCGTCTTGAAGGGGTTTTTAGAGCGAGGAAACACAGACGCAGCAAAGGACTATTTGGATAAGCTGAAAACCACCGCTGCCGAACTCTCCCTCCCCTGCCAGACAGGCAACCCGGTGGTGGATATCCTCCTGGGGGAAAAGCTGGCGCTGGCAGAGTCCAACGGAATCAAAACCGATGTATCCCTCCGCTTCCCCCAACCCTCCGCCTTGGATGATTTCGACCTGTGTGTCATCTTTGCCAACGCCATGGACAACGCCATACAAGCCTGCCTCTCTCTAAGCAGCGGAGCCTCCATTCACATCCAAGGGAAGCCCCAGGGGGATTTTTATTTCCTAACATTTGAAAATACCTGTACACCCGGCCCCTTGCCGCCAAGAGGGCAAGGGCTGCGCAATGTACACGCCGTAGCAGAGAAATACCACGGGGCAATGACCGTGGAAAAGAGGGGCCAAGCCTTTTCCCTCAGCGTCCTGCTAAACATCTCGATACAGAGAACCCACCGTTCAGAGCAAAGCCCTTGCATTCCGCCGAAAAGCAGCTAAACTGGCAGTAGACAGCCACCCAACCTTGAAAGGAGGACACAACGTATGCTGCATCCCATCTCCGGTGGACAGAACCCGCTTTCCACCGTTACAGCTCCCGTAGACGCGCCCCGAGTACAGCCCTCTCAGCAGGAGGCGCCAAAGCCCCAACCCCAAGCCCCCAGGCAGGACCAGTACATTCCAGAGGAGGCCCACGTCCCCACCGGTCTATACTGGACAGGCAAGGACGAGGACGGACAGCCCACCATCTTCTTCGACGCTCCAGAGGAAGCGACAGCCCCCAGCACCAGGCCAGAGGCACCGGAAGAACTCCAACCAGCGAAACAAGCCCCCGCCAAGCAGGCAGAGAAGCTCACCGGCAACACCGACCAAGTCGACCGGGAGATTCAGAAGCTGCGGGAAGAGAAAGAAACACTTCAGCAACAGATCAACAGGGAACCCGACGAACAAAAGAGAAAAGTATTGGAACAAAAGCTGGCAAAGGTTGAAAGTGAGCTGCAACAGAAGGACAATGACAGCTACCGCCGCCAACACACAGTTTTCACCCCTTCCTAACCCCATCCTTTTCTTCCTATCATAAAAGTAAAGCGGCACAGAGGCCAAAATCTCGCCTCTGTGCCGCTTTTTGCTTATCTTACCGGAGGCAGCCGCCTCCCCTTTATCGTTTAATATCCGAAACACGCCAGGCGCCTGCTCACTGGGCAAACGCATCCCCCATGCCCACACTCTCTGTCCAGGTCCCATCCTTGGCAATGAACAGGGCTTCCACACCCTCTAGACTTTCCACCAATGCCATCCCCTTTTCCTGTCCCAGCAACAGGCAGGTGGTGGACAGGGCGTCCCCGTCGGCAGAGGACTGGGAGAGAATGGTCACAGAGGCCAGCTCGTTGTCTGCGGGGAAGCCAGTGGCCGGGTCTAACACATGGTGGTAGCTCTGGCCGTTGTATGTAAACTTCCGCTCGTTGATGCCGGAGGTGACGACGCTCTCGTCCGAGGCCTCTAGGCGGCCCACTAGCTGGCCCTGCTCCTGGTTGGGGTCTTGTACCCCGACCACAAAATCACTGCCGTCGGGCTTGCCGCCAATGAGCAAAACGTTCCGTCCCAGGTCCAGCACCCCGTGCTCTACCCCCTGCTCCACCAGCAGGGCTTTCACCTGGTCAGCAATGTAGCCCTTGGCAATGGCCCCCAGGTTGGCAATCATCCCCGGCCGGGCCAAATACGCCCGTCCCGGTTCCACCAAAAGGTCCTCATCCCCAATCAACGGCAGGACCTGAGCCAGCTCTTCCGGACTGGGGTAATGCCCCTCTCCGTTGTGGATACCCCACAAGTCAATCAGAGGCCCAGCGGTAACGTCAAAAGCCCCCTGGGACAGGGCGCTGTACTTCTTGGCCAGACGTAGGACCGCCTCTGTCTCCGGCTGGATCTCCACCCAATCCCGCCCCGCCGCCTGGGCAAGTTTATCCAAATCGCTCCCCTCCTGCTCCACGCTGAGGATATCCTCCAACCGGCGGATCTCGTCAAAGGCCTGGTCGATGACCGCAGGGTCCGACCCGTCGTAAAGGGTGATTTGCACGATGGTATCCAGCATGAAGTTGGTTTTGCTCACCGGTTCCCTCTCGCCGCAGGCAGACAGCAGCAGAAGGCCCAGCAGAAGAGGCAGCAGTTTTTTCATGGCAATGGCGCTCCTTTTTCCTTGGTGGCCCTCATTATACCCCATCCCCAGCCCTCTGGCAAGCCATTCCACATCTCCCCACACTTCATTTCCCCTTGGACAAGCAAGGCAGGCCCCATCCACACATACCCTAAAGAAAGCAACACGAGAGGGTGATTGGATGAAAACCAAAAGGCATTACATCTCCCTGGCCGCAGGCTGGGGCCTGTTGATCCTCTTTGCCGCACTGCTCTTCTCCTTCCCAGCGGAGAGCGCGGCAGCGGCCCGCAAGGGCATCAAGCTCTGCCTGGAACTGCTGATCCCCTCCCTGTTCCCCTTCTTTGTCCTCTCCTCCCTATTGATATCCACCGGACTGGCCGGGCTGTGTGCCCGTCCCCTAGGGAAGCTCATGTCCCCCCTCTTCGGGGTGGGTGGCTCTGGGGCGGCGGCATTGATCCTGGGGGCTGTGGGAGGTTACCCTGTAGGGGCCCGAACCCTAGCCCAGTTGGTGGAGCGGGGGGAGTGCGCCCCAGGGGAGGCCCAACGGCTGGCTCTCTTTTGCAACAACTGTGGCCCGGCCTTTTTCATCGGCGCGGCAGGGGCGGGGGTGTTCGGCTCCAAAGAGACTGGGTTCCTTATGCTGGGGGCCAATTTTCTGGCCGCTGTGCTCATGGGGCTCTTTCTGCGGGTGGTTCACGGCCAAGCCGTTGGAGAAAATCACAAGGGCTCTGACAGCACACCCCTGTCCTCCCTCTCCGTCCAGCTCCCGGAATGCGTCCGCAGCTCCTTTGCCTCTACCCTCAATGTCTGCGCCTATGTGATCCTCTTCTCCATCCTCACCGCCCTGGCAGACTGCTCTGGCCTGCTGCCCCGTCTGACCCAGGCCCTGGCCACCCTGCTGCCCCTAGAGCAGGCGGACACCCTATGCCGCAGCTTTCTAGTGGGGCTGTTGGAGCTCTCCACCGGGACTTCCGCCCTGGGAGACGCCGTGGTCTCCCCCGCCGCCCTACCCCTGGCCGCCTTTATCCTGGGCTGGGGGGGCCTGTCTGTCCACTGCCAGTCCCTTCCCTTCTGGCGGAAAGCCCAGGTACCTCCCGGCCCCTACCTACGGGCCAAGCTGATTCAAGGCCTACTCAGCGCGGTGCTGACAGCCGCAGGGGCTGCCCTGTTCCCCCTCACCCTGCCAGTGATGGCCCCGGCCGCCGTGACCTTGGCCGCGCCGGAGCTCCTTGGACAGGAAATCCTGGCCCTCTGGGCCTTGTCCGGCGCGTATTTTTTCTACTCCCTCCCCCAAAAGGGTAGAAAAAAAAGCAGAAAAGGGCTATACTGAATACAAATGACCCGTTGGGAGGACCCACCATGCTGTTTTCCAAAAAAATCGAGCCCCGCTGCTCCTATTGCCAGCGGGGACGGGTGCTGGACGACGAAAGCATCCTATGTGTCAAGCAGGGCATCACCGCCCCAGACCGCGCCTGCCCCGCTTTCCGCTACGACCCCCTGAAGCGGGTGCCGCCCCGGCCGGTGGCACCGGATTTCAGCCGGTTGAAAGAGGAAGATTTTCAGCTATAGGCCAAAGGCCGCCTGTTTCGGGCGGCCTTTGGTAATTTTATTCTGTTTTATTCCCCACAGCATCCGCCGGTGGAAACCTTACTGTAATGGTGGTCCCCTGCCCGATGGTACTGTCCACTGCAATGCTCGCCCTGTGTATCCTCGCCGCATGCTTTACGATAGACAACCCCAGCCCTGTACCACCCACCTCTTTGGAGCGGCTTTTATCCACCCGGTAAAAGCGTTCAAAAATACGGTCACAGTCCTGAGGCGCAATCCCGATTCCTGTGTCGCTGACAGAAAGGCAGATCTCCCCGTTGCAGCTTTCCACCCTGACCTTCGTCTCACCCTTCTCCCGGTTATACTTGATGGCATTTTCACAGAGGTTGTAGACAATGCTGTAAAGAAGCTGCGGGACCCCCAGCAGTTGCGCCGGGGCACCGGAGAGCTCCAGCCGTACCTGCGCCACCTGCGCCTCTGGCTCCAGGCTGCTGACCACCGTTTCCGCCATCTGGTAGAGGTCCACCCGCTCCCTGGCCATCCCTTCCGCCCCCTCGTCCAGCCGGGACAAGCTCATGATATCCTCCACCAGATGCACCAGGCGCTGGGTCTCCTCATAAATCCGCCCTGCAAACGGTAGGATGTCCGCCTCCTTCACCACCCCGTTTTTCATCAGTTCCGCATAGCCGGAGATGGCGTGGAGGGGTGTTTTCAGCTCATGGGACACATTGGCCGTGAACGCCCGGCGCTGCTGCTCCGCCCGCTCCTTCTCTGTCACATCGAAGAAGAACAGCGCCACCCCCATGGGTGCCCCCTCGGAAAGGATCGGGTTGGCACCTAGCTGGTAGCTGCCCCCGTCCAATACCATGCGCCCCTCCCCTGGCTTACCCTCTAAGGCAGCGGCAATAAGCGCTTGTAGCTCTGGCCACTGGTCCAGGGCCCCCACCCCACCAGCGCCTTGGCTTGCCAACAATTTCTGCGCCGCCGGGTTCATGCTGACCACATTCCCCTGCTGGTTGAGCAGGATCATCCCCTCGTTCATACTGCCGACAATGGTGTCAAGCTCCTGCTTTTGCCGCTTCAATTCCAATCCCTGGTGGCGAAGCTGCCGTTGCTGGCTATCAATGCGCCGGAGAAGGGGGGCGATTTCTCCGTAACCCTGGTTGGACAGGGGGGCATCCAAATTGATGTCATTGAGGGGCGCAACAATTTTCCGAGAGAGCCGAACCGCAAAGAACACAGAGAGGAGGAGAGCCACCGCAAAGACGATACAAATGGGCTGTGCCATCCCCAAAAACAGCAGAAAAATCGAGCTCTGGGTACCGGACAGGCGCAGGACTGTCCCGTCAGGCAGGCGCTGGGCGCAGTAGAGCAGACGGTCCATCAGGGTATCCGAATAGCGCCTGCTGCTCCCATAGCCCTCTGCCATGGCTTGGGCCACCTCTTCCCGCTCCAAATGGTTCGTCATTTCCTTTCTGTCCGATTCGCTGTCATACAGGACAGAGCCGTCGGCAGCGATCCAGGTGATGCGGTAGTTTTCCAGGGGGAGGCCCTTGAAGTAATCGCTGCCCTCGTGGGCAACCCCCTGGGCAGCCAGGCTTGTCTGTATTCTCAACTGCGCCTGCTGGACGTTGGAAAAATGGGCATATAAAACCCCCATAATCAAGGCCAGGCACGCAAAGAACACCCCCAGAGCCACCAGGCAAATAGAGCGAAAAATTCGTTTCGTCATCGTTCCCCATCCATCCGGTATCCCACCCCACGGACGGTCTCCACATAGCTTCCGCACTTCCCCAGTTTGGTACGCAGGGTGGCAATGTGTACATCTACTGTCCGTGTCTCCCCGGTATAGCCCACTCCCCACACCGACGCAAGAAGCTGGCTGCGGGTAAAGACCCGCCCCAGGTTTTCCAGGAAGGTCAGCAGCAGTTGGAATTCCTTTAAGGTGAGCTGTACCCGCTCCCCAGCAGACAGGACGCTGTGCTGTTCCAAATTCACTTCCAGTTCCCCCACCCGCAGGCACTGGGGCGCCGTCCTGGGCCTTGTCCGCCGCAGAACTGCCCGGATACGGGACACCATCTCCATCATCCCAAAGGGCTTGGCCAGATAATCATCCGCCCCCAGGTCCAGCCCGATCACCTTGTCATACTCCGCCCCCTTGGCTGTAGCCATGATGACGGGGATCTCCGCCGTCTCCCTCTGGGCCCGAAGCCGCTTTAGGATAGAGAGCCCGTCCTCCCCAGGCAGCATGATGTCCAGGAGGATCAAATCCGGCACCTGGGCACCCAGGCCCTGAAACAGCGCTTCCCCATGGGGAAAGCCCTTCCCCTCAAAACCCGCCGATTGCAGGGCGTATAGCATCAGCTCCCGGATGGAGCTGTCGTCCTCTACGCAAAAGATCATGCACATCCTCCCCTCTTCACTTCATTCCAACGCATATTTTTCCGCATACTGTTGAAAGGCCTCCACAAACGCCTGGTTGCCGCTTTTCACCGCCCGCAAGGTCTCATGGATTTTCAAGCTGTGCCGGGCCGTATCCAACACGCAGCCAGCAATGTTGGAGCAGTGATCCGAGCTACGCTCCAAGTTCGTGAGCAGGTCCGCCCATACAAAGCCCGCCGCGATGCTGCACTTCCCCTCCTGCATCCGCAGGATGTGCCGGGTGCGCAGGCGCTCCTTCAGCTCGTCAATGACCTCCTCTAGGGGCTCCACCTGGGCGGCAGCAGCCAAGTCATCCTGGGTAAAGGCCCGCAGAGTCAAGCCCATGATCTCCCGGATTGCCGCCGCCATGGTCTGGTACTCCCGATAGGCCTCCTCACTGAGGGTCAGCTTCTTCCCCCGCAGTTCCTCTGCCAACTCCAGGATGTTCACCCCATGGTCTGAGATGCGCTCCAGGTCCCCAATGGTTTTCAGCAGCTTTGTGGCCTCCTCGCTGTCGTTTTCGCTGAGCTTTTGTCCGCTGAGCTTGACCAAATAGGTCCCCAAGCTGTCCTCAAACTGGTCGCACAGGGCCTCGTTGCGGCGGATACGCTCCCCCTGCTCCCGGCTATTGTCTGGAAAGGCATCCAGCGCGTCCTCCAACGCCGCCACCGCCCGGCAAGCCATTTCTGTAGCTGCCACCCGGCACTGCTGCAGGGCCAGGGGCGGCACAGCCAGCAGTCGTTCATCCAGCTCCACAGTAGTGGACAGCTCTTCCCCGTCTCGGATCACCGCCACAGCCAACTTTTCCAGGAGGGAGGACAGGGGCATGAGCAACAGTACACACAGGACATTGAACACACTGTGAACCACAGCGATGCCAAAGCCGTTCACCGGCTCTTGCAAGCTTGGCGGGGACAAGGTCAGCTTCACAAGCACGAACACGCCCAGCAAGGCCAAGGAGCCGATGAGGTTGAAGGCCAGGTGGACGAAAGCCGCCCGTTTGGCGTTTTTCCCCGCCCCGATGGCAGACAGCAGCGCCGTGACGCAGGTGCCGATGTTCTGCCCCATGATGATGGGCAGTGCCGTCCCGTAAGTCACCTGCCCTGTCATGGACAGCGCTTGAAGTATCCCCACAGAGGCCGAGCTGGACTGGATCAGCGCCGTGAGCAGCGCCCCCACCAGCAAGCCCAACAGTGGGTTTTGGAAGAGAAGAAACAGCTCCCGGAAAGCGGGTACCTGGGCCAGTCCACTCACCGCCGTGGACATGGTCTCCATCCCGGTCATCAGCGTGGAGAAACCCAGGAGGATTACCCCGATATCCTTCCTCTCCGCCCCCTTGGTAAACAGGTAGAGGATGATTCCCACCAGGGCCAGCAAGGGTGTGAAGGAGGCCGGCTTGAGCATTTGCAGCCAGAAGCTGCTGCCGTCAATGCCCGCCAGGGCCAGGAGCCAGCTGGTCACCGTAGTCCCCACGTTGGCCCCCATAATCACGTAAATCGCCTGGCGCAGGCTCATGAGCCCCGAGTTGACAAAGCCCACTACCATCACTGTGGTGGCGGAGGAGCTTTGGATCAGCGCCGTGACGGCGCAGCCAGTGAGAAAACCGGTAAACCTCCCGTTGGTCAGCTTGGCCAGGATCGCCTTGAGCTGATTCCCCGCCCGGCGCTCCAGGGCTTGGCCCATTAAATTCATGCCGAACAGGAAGAGACACAGCCCACCCAGCATTTTCAATCCGTCAAAAACATCCATGTTTTGCACCTCATTCTCTCATAGTCTTTTTTACAAATCAAGACTAACAGATAAAAATCAAGTCGGCCACCATGCTTATGTAAAATCGGTGCAAAATCCTATACAAACGGCGCACACCCAGAGGGATCTGGATGTGCGCCGTTTGCTGCAACAACTGTGGTTTTATCGGACCGTATAGCCCCCCCGCACCAGCAGAGTCACGCTGGAATCTGCCTTGACGCTTTGGGAGGAGGCCGTCACCATATACAGGTGGTTTTCCGTTAGGGCGCCGCCGTCCAGAGGGGTGCCGGCGGTGGTGTCCAGCAGGCCGCCGGTGGTGGTGGCACCCCCGGAGCGGAGCATGATCTCCCCGCCGATCTGGGGGAAGAAGGTCTGCCCGGCGGACAGTTCCACCACTGCATAGGCCCCGGTGGTGCTGCCGTTCTCCTGCTTCCCGGCCGCCGCGATCTTTTCATCCAGCTTCTTCTCGTATGTATCCTGGGCGTTCTGGATCTTCTCCTCCGTCTGGGAGAGGATGGCCTTGGTGAAGCCCTCCTTCAAATAACCCAGGGTCACCAAGGGGTTGTCCGAGGTGCCCACAGCCGCCAGGGCGGTGACGCCTCCGGTGAGCAGCACTGCCGTCAGGCCAAGGGCCAAAATGCGTTTTTTCCATTCCATGGTTGACTCCTCCATGTCGTCGGTATCTTTGGTGGTTGCTTACTTGACGGGCGCTCCCGGCAGGAACATTGTGCCGGGATTGCCCGTACCAAATGAGGTCCAGTCAGACGAGAGTATCTGGATGCAGACCAAAGCTCACAGCGATGGCGGCGTCCACCCGATGCATCACCGGGCCATCCACCCGGCCCATGTGCTCCCGGAGCCGCTTCTTGTCCAGGGTGCGGATCTGCTCCAAGAGGATCACGGAATCCTTGGGCAGGCCGTACTGCCGGGCCGCCAGCTCAATATGGGTGGGCAGCTTCGCCTTCCCCGTCTGGGAGGTGATGGCCGCCGCAATGACGGTGGGGCTGTGGCGGTTGCCTGTGTCGTTCTGCACGATGAGCACAGGGCGCACACCCCCTTGCTCACTGCCCACCACGGGGCTCAGGTCAGCATAAAAGATATCTCCACGCTTTACGCTATTATCCACAAAACTCACACTCCGCCGGAAGGATAGATCCTACGTCACTGAGAGGCAAGCCTCCTATGTAACGCGGTCACTATGATTCTCCCACGGAGGGGCGGTCTTTATACCCGCAGACGGGAAAAAACCACCCTGGCCGGCACGGTGCGCCGTGCCTCTCCCCTCGCATCATCCTATGCCCGAGGGGCTTTTTCGGGAACTGTGTCGTATCGCGCCTGTTTCACAGGTAAACCCTGGGGATGCGCTTGGTGATGGTCACCAGCAATTCGTAAGAAATCGTGGCAGGGGGCAGGCTGGCCGCCATCTCCACCGACTGTTCCCCCTTCCCATCGCTGCCGTAGAGGATGGCCACGCTGCCCTCCTCCACCTCCGGGATATCCGTCACGTCTACCATGCACATATCCATGCACACCCGCCCCAGGATGGGGGCCTTTTGGCCGTCAAAGAGGACGGAGAGCTGGTTGGAGAAGGCCCGGCGGTAGCCGTCCCCATAGCCCACAGGAAGCACCGCCAGGCGGGAATCCCGGGCCAAGGTAAAGGTCCCGCCATAGCTCACCTGGGCCCCGGCGGGGACCTGGCGGACGGTACCCACCCGGCTCTTCAGCTCCAATACCGGCTGCAAATCGCACAGGCCGGGGTCCATGGACACATCGGGCAGGTGGCCGTAGAGGACGATGCCTGGCCGCACCATGTCCAGGTAGGTGGCAGGATAGAGGAGGGTGGCCGCGCTGTTGGCGCAGTGGCGCAGGGAGAAGGTATAGCCCAGGGCCTTTACCTTCTCAATGATGGCCAGGAAGCGGTCAAACTGGACCATGGTGGCCTCCTCGCTGGTGTCACTCTGGGCAAAGTGGGTGAAGATGCCCTCGGCCTTTAGGCCGGGGAGCTTCACCGCCTCTAGGATTTCCCGGGCGCTGCGGTCCTGGCAATCCTCCTGGCACAGGAAGCCCAGACGGGTCATCCCTGTGTCGCACTGGATGTGGATACACAGCTCCCCCCCGCCCTTCTGCACCTGGGCGGAAAGGGCCTTGGCGTATTCCAAATCGTAGCAGGCCTGGGTAATGTTGTACTGCACCAGTTCCCCGGCGTAGAGAGCGGGGGTACAGCCAAGGATCAGGATGGGCAGCTTGAGCCCCGCCTCCCGCAGCTCAATGGCCTCGTCCAAGCTGGCCACCCCCAGATAGTCCGCCCCCAGCTCTTCCAGCTTCTTGGCCATGGGGACTGCCCCGTGCCCGTAGCCGTCCGCCTTCACCAGGCCCATGAACTTGGTGCCATAGGGGGTCAAGCCCCGGAGGGCGTGGTAGTTGTGGGCCAGCTTTTCCATGGACACCTCTGCCCAGGTCCGTCTCATTTGTGTATTCATACTACGCTTCGGTTCCTTTCTCTTCTAAAGTAGGTTGTATCAAGGCAAAGGAGGGGAAGCCGCAGCGCACCACCGTGTAGCCGTCACTGCGCAGCTCCCCTTGGCGCAGGCTACCCCCCTCCTTATCAAACCAGAGTACCGTTTCCATCCCCTGCCCGGGGTTTCTGTCCGGCTCCCGGAACACCAGGCGAAGCACCTCCGTCTCCCCCATCCACTCGCTCCCAGACTCCGCCAGGTAGCCAGTCTGCATGGCGGCCACAAAGGCGGGCAGGGCGTCCAGCGGGGAAAGGCCCTCCTGGTTCAGGGGCCCGGTTTCCAAGGCCACGCCGTCAAATTCCAAGGCGGTCTGCCCCTGGGCGATGTGGGCGGTAATCCCCGCCACCTCCTCCGGGGCGGTGAGCACCAGGTTCATGCCGCCGTTGCCGTCGCCGGAAAATTCCACCGTATATTCATACACCCGCTGGCCATAGTCCGCCGTGACCTCCATGGAGCCGGAACAGCTCTCCATAGAGAGAAACGCCTCCCGAAGGGCCAGGGTCTGCTGGTTGTCGCCGTTCTCCCCGCCGCAGCCACACAGGAGCGCGGCGAGAAGCAGGGCTGTCATTGGTACCCATGTCCATAGTTTACCCAAAGGGCTCCCCTCCTGTTTCCAGTGGGGCCGTCAGTCCATACACCGCTGGATGGCGGCGGGGATGCGGTCCAGCAAATCCCCTGGGGTCATGCCGTATTCCCCCAATTCCTCTGCCGCCAAATCCCCAGCCCTTCCGTGGAGCCACACCGCCGCCGGGACGGCCTGCTTCGGCGGGAGGCCCTGGCCCAGCAGGGACAGGATCATCCCCGCCAGAACGTCGCCGCTGCCCCCCTTGGCCATGCCAGGGTTGCCGGTGGTGTTGACAAAGCTGTCCCCATCGGGGAAAGCCGTGATGGTCCGATGGCCTTTCAGCACCAAAACGCAGCCGTACTGGCGGGCAAATGCCACCGCAGCACCCTCCCGGTCGGGGCCAATGCCCTTCCCCCGCGTCAGCCGGAGAAACTCCCCGTCGTGAGGGGTCAGCACCGTCAGCCGGCCGCGTCTGGCGTCCAGAACATCTATATGCTCACTGACGGCGTTTATGCCGTCGGCATCCAGCACCAGGGGGGGCTGCACCCGTTCCACCAGGTGGAGGGTACGCACATCGGTCTTGCGGCTGCGGCCCAGGCCGGGGCCAATCAACACCGCGTCGCAGCCATTCATTTTTTCCAACAGCGCAGGGAAGGGCGGTACAGGGGCAGGCATGGATTCCAGGCACTTCACCGCCAGCACCGGCCAAATGTCCGCCGGCACCGAGAGGGACACCAAGCCCGAGCCAGTGCGCACCGCCGCCTGGGACGCCAAGGCCGGCGCACCGGTGAATCCCACCGCCCCCGCCAGGATATGGACCTTGCCAAAGGTCCCCTTATGGCCCTCCGGGTCCCGCCGGGGCAAACTGTCCCGGACAAAACCAGCCGTCACCTCTACCATAAACCCTCCCCCTTCCAGGACTGTCATTATACAAAGGCATTATACTGTTTTCTGTCTTGCTTTTCAAGCCTTTCTATGGTATAGTAAAAAAATCCAAGAATATGTGGCCTTGGGCTGCATACACGCAAAGACGCGATGAAGGGGAAAATAACGCAGTGAGGGCCTCAGAGAGGGACGGCCGCAGGCTGGAAGCCGTCCTGGATCACTCCGCGTTTGGTTCGCCCTGGAGCCCCGGCGGGGAAAGACGCCGGCGGTGGGCCCGCCGTTACTGGGCAGGAATGAAGTGCGCGCAGCCTCTGCGCGAAACTCGGGTGGTACCGCGGAAGTTTTGCCTTTCGTCCCGTTGCTGGGAGGAAGGGCTTTTTTGCGCACAAAAATGGGAGGATACAGGATGAAGGAACAACTGGAAAAAATCAAACAGGAGGCTTTGGCCGCACTCACCGCCACCAAGGAGAGCGCCGAACTGGAAGCCCTCCGGGTGAAGTATTTGGGCAAAAAGGGGGAGCTTACCGCTGTTTTGAAGCAGATGGGCAAGCTCTCCGCCGAGGAGCGCCCGGTGATTGGCCAGCTGGCCAACGACGTGCGGGAGCGCCTAGCCGCTGAGATCGAAACCCAGAAGAAAAAGCTGGAAGAGGTCCGCCTGGAAGCCCGGCTGAAGGCTGAGGCCCTGGATGTCACCATCCCCGGGAAGCGGCAGAAGCTTGGCCACCGGCACCCCATGTATATTGCCCTGGATGAGATCAAGGACATTTTCGTGGGCATGGGCTTCACCATCCTGGACGGCCCGGAGGTGGAGCTGGCCTATTACAACTTTGACCGCCTCAACGCCGAGGAGGGCCACCCCTCCCGGGACTGGTCCGACACCTTTTACTTTGACCAGGACAGCCGGGTCATGCTCCGCAGCCAGACCTCACCCATGCAGGTCCACGCCATGGAGACCAAGCCCCTGCCCATCCGCATCCTGGCCCCTGGCCGGGTGTACCGGAAGGACGAAGTGGACGCCACCCACTCCCCCATGTTCCACCAGGTGGAGGGGATGGTCATCGACAAGGGCGTCACCATGGCCGACTTGAAGGGCACCCTCAACGCCGTCATGGAACAGCTCTATGGCACAGGCACCAAGACCCGTTTCCGTCCCCACCACTTCCCCTTCACCGAGCCCTCCTGCGAGATGGACGTCCAGTGCCACAAGTGCGGCGGCGTGGGCTGCCCCACCTGTAAGGGCGAGGGCTGGATTGAAGTGCTGGGGGCCGGGATGATCCACCCCAAGGTATTGGAAATGTCCGGCATCGACCCAGAGGAATACTCCGGCTGGGCCTTTGGCATGGGGCTGGAACGTATGGCTATGCGGCGCTTTAAGATTTCCGACCTGCGGCTGATCTTTGAGAACGACGTCCGCTTCCTGGAACAATTTTAAGAGAGAGGAGAGAGAGTATGCTACTATCAAGAAAATGGCTGAATGAATTTGTGCCTGTGGACATCAACGACCACGACTTTGCCGAGGCGATGACCCTCTCCGGCTCTAAAGTAGAGATCACGGAAGTAGAGGGGGCGGAGGTCTCCAACGTGGTGGTCGGCCGGGTCACGGAGATCAAGCGCCACGAAAACTCCGACCACATGTGGATTTGCCAAGTGGACGTGGGTAGTGAGACGGTGCAGATCGTCACCGGCGCCCAGAACGTCTCCCAAGGGGACCTGGTCCCTGTGGCCAAGCACAACAGCACCCTCCCTGGCGATGTCCACATCAAAAAGGGCAAGCTCCGGGGGGAAACCTCCGACGGGATGCTCTGCTCCTACAAGGAATTGGGCATGACCGACAACGACTGGCCCCACAGCATCGTAGACGGGATTTTCCTCCTGGAATCTGACCCCGACCTGAAGGCCCGGGGCTTGCAGCCCGGGGACAATATCACCACCGCCATCGGCCTGGACGACCACGTGGTGGAATTTGAAATCACCCCCAACCGCCCGGACTGCCTCAGCGTCATGGGCCTGGCCCGGGAGGCCGCCGCCACCTTCCAAAAGCCCCTCACCCTCCACGAACCCCAGGTGAAAGGCGGCGGGAACGGCAATCTGACGGAATTGTTGGACGTGGAAACCCCCGCCCCGGACCTCTGCCCCCGCTACACCGCCCGTATGGTGCGCAACGTAAAGATTGGCCCCTCCCCCCTGTGGCTGCGGGAACGGCTGCGGGCCTCGGGGGTGCGTCCCATCAACAACATCGTGGATATCACCAACTATGTGATGCTGGAATATGGACAGCCCATGCACGCCTTTGACTACCGCTATGTGAAGGGCGGCAAGATCATTGTCCGCCGGGCGGAAAACGGCGAGAGCCTCACCACCCTGGACGGTAATGTGCGCCAGCTAAACGACTCCATGTTGGTGATTGCCGACGACACCCGCGCCGTGGGCCTGGCAGGCATCATGGGTGGCGAGAACAGCGAAATTGTAGACGATACCGTAGACGTGGTATTTGAGTCTGCCAACTTCAACGGCACCTGCATCCGCCGCACCGCCCTGGCCCTGGGGATGCGTACCGAGGCCTCCGCCAAGTTTGAAAAGGGCCTAGACATCCTGAACACCCTCCCCGCTGTCAACCGCGCCTGTGAGCTGGTGGAGCTGTTGGGGGCCGGGGAAGTCCTGGACGGCGTCATCGACATCTTAAACTTTGTCCCCCAGCCCAAGCAGTTGGAACTGCGTCCAGAGAAGATCAATGCCCTGTTGGGGACCCAGGTGGAGGCCGAAGAAATGCGCCGCATCCTGAAAACCTTGGACTTCGGTGTGGAGGGCGACACGGTCACCGTCCCCTCCTGGCGTGGAGACGTGGAGCACTACTCCGACCTGGCAGAGGAAGTGGCTCGCTTCTACGGCTACAACCAGATTCCCACCACCGCCATGGGGGGCCTCACCACCCAGGGGGGCTACAGCCAGGAGCAGCGCCTAGAGCAGGCCCTGGGCACTGCCTGCCGCAGCATGGGCTATGACGAAATCATCACCTATTCCTTCATCAGCCCCAGCTATTACGACAAAATCCGCCTGCCAGAGGACGCCCCCCAGCGCAAGTCTATGCGCATCTGCAATCCCCTGGGGGAGGACACCTCCATCCTGCGCACCACCGTCCTGCCCTCCATGCTGGAAATCCTCTCCCGGAACTACAACTACCGCAACAAGTCCGCCCGCCTCTATGAGCTGGGCCGCACCTACTGGGGCAGAGAGGACGGCATGGCCGATGAGCCCAAAAT